>CAYOJI010000085.1:0-8123 GCA_964404225.1 uncultured Nitrospiraceae bacterium | reverse complement strand
GAAAGTTTGTTAGATATGCTGCGTGACCTATCACGGAAAAGGTGATGCTAACACTGATACAAAGGTTCTTGTCTTATTTTTTAAAATTATGTTAAATTTTTAAATTGGAGGTATTTATTGATGTATGCAATAATAGAAACTGGGGGTAAACAATATAGAGTTTCTACAGGTGATATGATTAAGGTAGAAAAACTATCTCCTAATAGAAAAGGTGAAGAAATAATATTAGATAAAGTCTTAATGATTAATAGGGAAGGAATAAGCACTTATGGTTCACCCTATATAAATGGAGCAAAAGTAAAAGCTTCTATCGAGGATATAGGAAAGGCGAGGAAGGTATTAGTTTTTAAACAAAAGACTCGAAAGGGATATCGTAGATTAAGAGGACACCGACAACCTTACACAGCTTTAAAAATTAAAGAGATTATTTTCGGAGGATAATCATGGCACATAAAAAAGGAGTAGGCAGCTCAAGGAATGGGCGTGATAGTGAATCAAAGCGTCTTGGTGTTAAGAAATTTGGTGGTCAGTTTGTGCGTGCAGGAAATATTCTTGTAAGGCAGAGAGGAACAAAATTTCATCCGGGGATTAATGTTGGTAAAGGTTCAGATGATACTCTTTTTGCTCGTATTGATGGTATAGTCAAGTTTGAAAGAAAAGATAGAGCAAGATTGCAAATCAGCGTTTATCCTGTATCTTAACCTGAAATACGATTATTGGTTAATAAATATATATGATTATTTTAAAAGGCGGCTAAAAAGTCGCCTTTTTTGTTATCCATGTGATTGAAAAATAATGTAATACTATGCAATTCGTCGACTATGTCAAAATTCATGTTAAAGCAGGAGATGGAGGAAGAGGATGCGTAAGCTTCAGAAGGGAGAAATATGTACCCAAAGGTGGACCCGATGGTGGTGACGGTGGTAGAGGAGGAAACATTATAATTAAGGCTACAGAGAGATTGAATACCCTTCTCGATTTAAAATATCAGCGTACTTATAGAGCTGAGAAGGGACACCATGGTAAAGGTAAAAATATGCACGGAAGTGATGGTAAGGATTTAATTATAAATGTTCCTATCGGAACTATTATAAAAGATGCGGATACTAAAGAATTTATTGCAGACCTGGATAAAGATGGTATGGAGGTTATAGTTGCTAAAGGAGGAAGGGGTGGTCTTGGTAATGCCCATTTTGCAACTCCTGTAAGACAAGCCCCAAAATTTGCTCAGCCGGGTGAAAAAGGAGAGGAAAGAAGTCTTATTCTTGAATTAAAACTCCTCGCAGATGTTGGTTTAATCGGTTTGCCTAATGCGGGTAAATCTACGCTTTTATCAGTAATCTCATCAGCAAAACCAAAGATAGCCGATTATCCTTTCACGACATTGACCCCGGTATTAGGAGTTGTAAAGCTTAAGGATTATAAAAGCTTTGTTGTAGCCGATATTCCTGGCTTAATAGAAGGCGCTCATAAAGGGGCTGGTCTTGGCTATCAGTTTTTAAGGCATATTGAGCGAACTTCTATGCTTTTACACCTTGTAGATATTTCTGATACAGGGATAGGAGATCCTGTTGAAAATTTAAGAAAGATTAACAGAGAACTCGAACTCTATAACGAGGGCTTGGTCAAAAAACCACAAATAGTAGTTGGTACAAAACTTGACTTAGCAATAGAAAAAAGAAGGCTTCATGAATTAGAAGATTACTGTAAAATCAACAATGTGGAATTTTTTCCTATTTCATCTGTAACAAATAAAGGCATTGAACATTTATTATCTTACATTTCCACAAGACTTGACGAAATTAGGAGGAAGTGATAATCCTATACACCTTAGCAAATTAAATATTACTTACGTAACATTTATAACAGGATTAACAATAGATGAACTTTATGAATTTCATAAATTAATATCTGAAAAGGTTACAAGTTATACGTCTGAAATTTTCCGAGAGAGACTTAAAGAAATCCCCTTTATCCACATCAAGATTGGACTTATTGATTATGATGCCTTTGTATTTGAAGAAGGAAAGACTTCGAAAGAACAAACAGATGTACCTTTATGGGAGAGATATGTTTATGGTCTCCTTGAAGGAACCTTAAAGACTGAAGATATATCCGATGGGATGAGAGAGATTCCACCAGAACTACTTGCTCAGGTTGTAAATAAGGGCGTGTCATATAGTATCAAAGAAGAAACATACGATAAAGTTATAACTACTTATATTCGAAGGTCTTCAGGGTCTGCTTTTTCGAGCGCAGATTTGAAGAGACTGATAGATTTCATAAATAATTTGAAGCCGGAATTGAAAAGGCAATTTTTATCCTCTGCTGTAAAAGCTATATCAGTAGATTATGATGCAATAGATAAGATGATTGGTGGCATATCCGTTGATGAAGTGATCGAATTACTGAACATTATAAATGAGCAGAAAATAGTAATACCAGATGCCCTTAAGAATCTTCTTGATAAACTCTCGAAACTTCCTCAGAACGGTACTGAAAAAATTCTTACTGAAGAAGGATGCTTGATTGTTGATGATATTTTTCTTTCACCTGATATTATAAATCTTTTTAGCGGTAATTTTGAATCTTTTGTGTCCAATACTTATAAAAGAGAGATTCAAAAATTGTTAAATTTTGATACTTCTAAAATTATCGCATCAAATTTGAAAGATAGTATAAGAGAATATGACGATGTTTATATTGATAGAGATTTTAACCAAATAATCCTTGAATTACTTTCATCTAAAATTTTGTCTGAAGAAGAATATAAATACTTTATAAACATTCTTAAAGGACATCTGGAGGAGTTTTTATGGACGGGTCAATTTAAACAGATCTTCGAGACTTTTAAAATTTTAGAATCGAATGTTAAAGAAGATAAGTTTCGTAATATAGCATCTGATGTCCTCGAATATTATAATTCTAATGAGTTATTTGGAAACTTATCGATTCCTTCAGGCTATTAGGTAGACAGAATAGGGAAGAGGCATGGCTTCTTTGTGAATATTATGGGGCTAAAATTATACCAATTTTAATGGATGCTTTGAGTGAAGAAAGTTCCAGCACGGTAAGAAAGTTTTTTTAGGCATTCTAAAAAATTTTGGTGATAAGGTTATTCCAGAAGCTCTGAAGAGGCTCGGAGATAATAGATGGTTTATTAAAAGAAACATGATTTATATTCTCTGTCAGTGTACAAAATCAGAAGTCCTTCCACATATTAGGCTATATTGCCGTCACGAGTATAGAGGCGATTAAGGACTATCTAAAATCAGGTTCTAAGGATTTAGTTGATCATGCAGTTTCTCTTGCGGGCACTTTTAGAATAAAAGAGGTAGTTGATGATCTGATTTTGATGCTTAAAAAAGGGGGATAGGCGGGTCAGATTTATATGAAAAGATTCCGATTGTCAAGGCACTTTGGGAAATAGGTGATAGTAAAGCTCTTGGTATATTAAGAGAATTGCTATCAGAAAAAAGCTTAATCTTTAAGGGAGCATTTGAAAAGCTTAAAGAAGAAATATATAGATCTCTTAAAAACTATCCGTTAAGCGAGATTAAAGATTTTATAGAGAAAGGCTTAAAATCAAAAAATAAATATATAAGGGAAGAAGCATTACGTTTAAGTAAAAAAATAGAACAAGATGGATCTGATTAAAGGATTTATATCAGCATTTATGTCAGCTATATCGAACTGTGCTCTTTATTCAAAGGACCATGATTCTGTAAATGAATTAAGCAACAAGGCTTTATCAATATTAAATGAGTTTTTTATAAAGGCAGAAACTCTGGAGCTAATGATATTACAGGATGAGCTGGTAATTAACAAAAGCCCTATTAGGGATATAGGAGTTCATGGGATAAATTTAATAAAAAGACTTAAAAGAAAAGGGATTTCGAGGATAGATTTTTTAAAAGGTGTATCACTTTCAGAATTAAAGCAGTTAGTTGTTGAATTGTCAAGTGAAGAGGAATTAAAGATATCTCCTCATATTAGAAAAGGTATCATAGATGTAAAGATAGGGGGGATAAAGTTTGAAGGTGATATAGAGAAAGACGATATTTTAAGGTTTACTTCAGGTCAAGTTCAAAAGATAAAAGATATATACTTTAATATCAGCCCATTTAAGCCTCTTAATGTTGCTGGACTTGAAGAGATCGTTGTTAATTTTATAATTACATTCAGGAAAGAGGTGAATATATTAAAATTAATAAGCCCTGTAAAATCATATAGCGAGTATACTTATACACATGCCACAAATGTAGCGGTACTTTCGATGTTTCGGGCAGAAGCGCTTGGAATAAAAGATACCTTGTTACGAGATATAGGTATTGCTGCGCTTCTTCATGATGTTGGCAAGCTGTTCATATCAAAAGATATTCTCGAAAAAGGGTCTTCACTTGATGAAGAGGAATGGAGTGAAATAAAAATGCATCCTTTATACGGTGCAAAGTATCTTTCGAAATTAGAAGGTATTCCAGCTCTTGCTCCCATAGTAGGTTTTGAGCATCATCTTCGTTTTGACGGAAAAGGTTATCCATCTCTGAGTATATCTGATAAAAGGCAACATCTTTGCAGCCAGACGGTTGCAATTGCAGATTTTTTCGATGCACTTAGGAGTAAGAGACCTTATAGAAGGGAATTAGAAGTAAAAGAGGTGTTATCGATAATGACGCGAGAATCGGGGAAGATGTTCAATCCTTTTCTTTTAGATAACTTTATAAGATCAATAAATATTGCATTATCCGAATAAATTAATTAAAAATACTCTACCTCGAAAACGATTTCTTCTTTGATCTTTGATACAAGTTCCTGTAAAGTTGGCATTACATAGGTTCGTAGTTTCCCAGCAACAAGTACATACATAATATCATCTCCGATCTTGAGAGACCCCTCATTTATCCACACTCTTACATCGACTATCCCATCCCTTTTTTTAAAACTATCTATCAATGACTTTAATTTTTCCTTATCGTAAGAAAGGTCCATTCCTCTCACGACTTGACCATTCTTCGAAGTAGCTCTTACAACGCCATTATGCACAAGAAATATCCCAAGATCTTTAAAATCAGATTTTTTCTTTATTTCATCTATCCATTTTTCTATCATTAATCTTTTCTCCTTACTATATATTATTTTTGAGTAATATCTGGATTATTTGAGTTAAAACTTATATATTGCCTCCTTTGTTAAATCTTCAGCTAATCTAAATACCTCTCTTTTTTCTTCTTCGGTCCTTGCCTCAATATAAAATCTGACTTTAGGTTCTGTTCCCGAAGGCCTGATCATCAGCCAAGAATCATCATCAAAGACAAATTTTATACCATCTACGGTTATAATATCATCGATTATTTTTTCTTTTTTACCAATTTTTACTTTGCTTCCCTTCTCATATTTATTTAATAAATTAGATAGTCTTTTCTTTAATGGTTCTCCAACCAGATTTGAATCTACTGATATACCTGAACGTTCAGGATAATAATATCCAAATTCATCCATAAGTTCTTTAAGGTAATCGCTTAGATTTTTCTTTGTTACCGACATAATCTCTATAGCAAGAAGCAATCCAAAGATTGCATCTTTTTCAAGGGTGTGATTATAGGCAGAAATGCCATCAGACTCTTCAAAAGCAACTATTGCCCTATTTGAGCCAGCAGTTTTAATTAAATATGGCCTAAAATTTTTAAATCCAACTTTGGTTTCTATTACGGGCACCCCAAATTTTTTAGCTATAGAATTTACAAAATTACTTGTGCCCACTGACTTTACTACTACGCCGTTAATTTTTTTGTATACATGCAAAAAATGAAATGCTAATGCGCCAAAATAGTTCATTGGCAATTGCATATACCCGTCTGTATGTCTAATACGATCGCCGTCTGGGTCCATGACAACCCCAAGCTTGAATCTGCTATTATCCTCTTTCAGTACTTTTTCTACGGCCTTCATATTTTCTTCAGAAGGTTCTGGTGCAATCCCACCGAAGAGAACATCATCCTCTGTTCGTAGAAATTTTAATTTATTACTTTGTCCAAGAATCCTTTCTATTCGTCCCCTTGTGGAGCCATGCAGATTATCTACGCATATTATACAATCCTCTTTTTTTATAAAGTCTCGGATTCTATCAAGATCAATCAATTTCCTTTTTTTGACAAATTTGATGTATAGGTCGGTTAAATCTATCTTTTCTATGCTTTGAGGTGCTACAGGTTCAATAAAAATAGAGTCCTCCATCATTTTATTAGCGATTTCTTCTATTTTTTGTGTGATTCCTGGTCCTGCCGGACCTCCATCAGCAGGATTAAACTTAAAGCCTGCATAATTGGGAGGATTGTGAGAAGGCGTAAGATTTATTGAACATGCTGCGTTTAACATCTCTATACCTGCTGAGAATTCGGGTGTTGGTGCTTCTCCAGCGTACCATGTCTTTATCCCTTCTTTTTGAAGAAGTCCGATAACCTCCATAGAAAACTTTGCTCCGAGAAAGCGATTATCATGTCCTACGATAACACCTCTTTTTTTTAAATTATCAAAGTCTGTTATGCCAATTGCTTTCATAATAGTAGGGTCGTTTTTTTTCATCATATTGATAATAGCCATTGTTACGATACGAACATTATTGAAAGTAAAATCTGTTCCTATTTCACCTCTCCATCCCGATGTGCCAAATACGATCTTTGATGGTTTTGTATTTTCCTTTGCAAATTTTTCTACAATTAATAATAAACCTCTGTTTTTTGAGACATCAGAAAGAATCGTTTTCCAACATGAAGATGCATCTTTGAAGTTTTTCGTCATTAAAACCTCCTCATAATCTAAAATATATTCAACAGAGAAATTAATAATTTATTTTGAATAATCAATATACCCTGTTATTAGAAAATCTTCTCCTATTCGTTTTATTTTTGTGTTTTTTATCTTATATGCCTCAGCGAGTTTCTTAAAACTTTTTCCACCTACTGCAGGGAATGATTCTCTTCCACCGATTATAATGGGTGCTATAAAAAACATTAACTTATCGACAATACAATCTTCAAGTGCATGAGCATTTAATGAAGAACCACCTTCGATGAGTAAAGAAGTTATATTCAATTTCCCGAGGATTTCCATCAAGAGGTTAAGATCAAGCTTTTCACCTTTATATTCAATAAATTGAATATTCCTCCCAGATAACATCTTTTTCTTTTCTTCCTTCGAAATCATATTATTCATAGAAAAATCATCCAAATTTTTTTTAGACGATTCTCGTATTACAATTAAAGTCTCCGGAGGTGTCTGAAGTATTTTTGCATTAAGGGGTATATCAAGTTCTGGGTCGATGACTATTCTCTTTGGGTTTTTCCCCCTTTTGATCCTTGATGTAAGTAGGGGATCGTCAGCCTTAATAGTGCCGATTGCGGTCATTACTGCGTCGACTTTACTTCTAAGGCGATGAACTAACTTTCTGGCTTTTTCTCCAGTTATCCATCTTGATTCACCTTCTGGGGTTGCAATCTTTCCATCAAGGGTCATGGCAATTTTAAGAATCACAAAAGGTTTTCCAGTTGTGATATGCTTCACATAGAATTCATTGAGGCTTTTAGCCTTATCTTCCATGATCCCCCATTTAACACTAATACCAGCTTTTTGAAGTTCTTGGATTCCTTTACCAGATACCTTAGGATTAGGGTCTTTCATAGCGATAATAACTTCTTTAACACCTGCGTTAATGATAGCCTTTGTACAAGGGGGTGTCCTTTTTTCTGTATGACAACAGGGTTCGAGGTTAACATAAAGTGTGGAGCCTCTTGCTTTATTTCCTGCTTTTTCTATTGCAAGTGCTTCAGCATGCGGAGTGCCTGGCCTTTTATGAAAATCCTCTGATATTATTTTACCATCCTTTACTATGATAGCACCGACTAAGGGGTTAGGGCTTGTCATACCTTCTGCTTTTGAGGCAAGTTTCAGAGTTCGTCTTATATAAAATTCGTCATTCATGGTTAGTTAGGATAACATATAAAAATATTCTCACTCAAATTAGTACTATGTGTAAACCATAGTTGTAAAGATTAGAATTATTTGGATGGAGGTAGCAAATCTTTAAGGGGGTATGAAAAAGCCAAATTAGGGGGCATGTCCCTTTC
>CAYOJI010000084.1:0-8197 GCA_964404225.1 uncultured Nitrospiraceae bacterium | reverse complement strand
TAATGAGCGAAAATACTGCATCTGCCAATTACTCATGAATTTATGAATAAAGTGGATTATAATTAATCTGTATCTTTTATCTAAAGGGTAATTATGGAGGTTTTCTATGAGTATCCAGCCGAAAGGAGAAGATCTAAGAAAAGCTGTGAGATGGATTTCAGAGGAACTTCAATTCAGAAAAGGTATTAAACTCTCGAATTTAATTGAAGAAGCATGTTTAAAATTTAATCTATCGCCTGCAGACTCGGAATTTCTTTTTAATTTTTTCACAAAGGAAAGCAA
This sequence comes from uncultured Nitrospiraceae bacterium, assembly GCA_964404225.1. GTDB lineage: Bacteria > Nitrospirota > Thermodesulfovibrionia > Thermodesulfovibrionales > SM23-35 > Kmv42. Next base: position 7,915 of record CAYOJI010000084.1, on the reverse strand, counting down.
AAAGGAAGATTAGCCTAATATTTTAAAATCTGAATTAATCGGACAGTGATTATTTTTAATAAGTGTAATCAATGGCAAAGCCGATAATTGTTATAGTGGGCAGGCCAAATGTTGGAAAATCCACCCTTTTTAATAGAATAACACGGTCTCATTCCGCTATTGTTGAGGACATCCCTGGCGTTACAAGAGATAGAAATTACCGAGATGCTGAATGGGAGGGCAAAAAATTTATCATTGTTGATACAGGTGGGTTTTATGTTGAACCACCAGAGGATATTTTTTATCAAGTTAAAGAACAAGCAATTTTTGCGATCGAAGAAGGTGATGTAATTATACATTTACTCGATGGTAAAGAAGGACTTACACCTTCTGATATAGAACTTGCAAATTTACTCAGGGTATCGGGTAAAAAAGTCCTTTGGGTCGTCAATAAAATCGATGGTCCAATGAGAGAAGATCGGCTATATGAGTTTTATAAGATAGGCGCAGAAGAGTTATGGCCGCTGTCCGCTACTACAGGTTATGGATTTGATGATTTTATGGATAAACTTGTCTCTTTACTACCGATATCCACCGAAAAAAAAATAGATTATCCAAAAATCGCTGTTGTTGGAAGGCCCAATGTAGGCAAATCTACATTAATTAATACTCTTCTTGGTAAAAATAGAATGATCGTTAGCCCCGTCCCCGGCACTACAAGGGATTCTATAGACAGTATCTGCAGCTATTACAAAAAAAAATATCTTTTAATAGATACCGCAGGGATAAGAAAAAAAAATAGAATTTCTTATTCAATAGAAAAATTTTCCGTTATTAGGGCAATAAAGAGTATAGAAAGATGTGATGTGTCGATAATTGTTTTTGATGCTACAGAAGGAATTGTGGAACAAGATCAGAAAATAGCAGGACTTGTTGATAATTACGGGAAAGGCTCAATCTTCTTTTTTAATAAATGGGATTTAATCGATGAACCCGAAACATATTATAAAAAATTATTGGAAGAAATAAAAAGAAAGATGTGGTTCATGACTTATTCACCTGTTATTACTGCTTCAGCTTTAGAAAAAAAACGGGTTACAAAGATATTTCCATTAATTGACGAAATAATAAAAGAGAGGGGAAAAAGGATTCCAACATCTGATCTGAATAAGTGCTTAAGCAGCATCTTAAATAGAATGTCTTTACCCTTATATAAGGGAAGGCCTGTCAAAATTTATTATATAACACAAGTTAAGATACAACCTCCTACTTTTGTTTTTTTTACAAATTACCCCACTGCTATTAAAGAATCACAGATACGTTATATGGAAAAGGTTTTAAGAGACTTTTTTTCTTTTAAAGGGACACCTATAAAGATATATATAAAATCAAAAGATGGTTAAATAAATTTTTAGGGATATCTGAAGTCCGCAGTTAAAAATTTTTAATGAAATATTTTAAATTGCTTATTAAAAGTTTTATAGATTTCTTTCGGGATGGGGGAATAATACTCGCCGGTTCTATATCATATTTTTTTATGATGGCTTTTTTGCCACTCTGTATCTTTTTAATAACAATTTTCGGATTTATTCTTGGTTACTATGAAGGTTTCTACGAGTTTTTTTCTAATAGGCTCATGAATCTATTTCCAGAAAATACATCAGAAATTACCAATGAACTTAGAAAACTCGTAAGATTTAAAGGTATAGGCACATTCAGCATTATTTTATATGGTTTACTTTCCTATCAGGTCTTCGCATCACTCGAAAATGCCTTGAATATCATTTTCAAGGTGGAGGAAAAAAGAAATTTTCTATGGTCGATAATCATCTCTCTTTTTATCATAACACTAATCATTCTAATGCTTGTTGTCTCTTTCATAGCTACTTCTCTTATCTCCCTTTTAAAAACTTTAAAGCCTATATATCCTCAAATAAAAATAGGGATGGTTACAGTATTCCTTATAAGTTATTTAGTGCCATTTTTAATGGTTTTGTTTTCGTTCTCTATAATCTACATATTTTTCCCCAGGGCTAAAATTAGGGTTATTCATGCAATTACAGGCGCTTTTTTTACAGCTGCCTTCTTAGAGATTGTGAAACATATCTTTGCGTGGTATGTTGGGAGCATTGTCAAATTTGGGACAATTTATGGGCCATTGAGCACATTTGTTCTTTTCTTACTCTGGGTTTATTATTCTTCGTGTATTTTCTTAATTGGCGCAGAATTTGTACACAATCTTTCAATTTATAAAAAGTCATAACTACAGTATAATATAATTTGATGAAACTCGGTGAAGCCTTAGTTAAAGATGCAATTATAACAAGACAACAATTGAATCAGGCTCTTGAAAGACAAGTAATATTTGGTGGTAGAATTGGAACTAATTTAATCGAACTCCGATTTATTACTGAAGAAGATTTAACAAAATTTCTTAGTAAATATTTTCATATTCCTGCTGCACCCTCAGATATGGTCAACTCTATTCCTGATGAGGTAATAGATTCCGTGAGTAAAGAGATAATAGAGAAATATAAAATACTTCCATTTAAAAAAGAACGCAATCGCCTGCATGTTGCTATGCTTAATCCTAAAGAAGTTAGAGAGATAGACGAGATACGCTTTATAACAGGTTTTGACATAATACCTTATGTAATAACGGAAATAAGGTTACTACACGCGCTCGAAAGATACTATGGAATAAAACGCGATATTCGTTATGTAAGCTTAACTGATAGATTTAACCCCGAAACAAAGGTTGAAGAAAGTTCCATGGATAAAATAAAATTCGCATTTACAGAAGTTAAAGATAAAGAAGAGATCGCGGGTATCTTGCTAAATGAGGCGTATAAATTAGCCTCAAGGGTAGCACTTTTCACCGTCAAAAATGATAAGATTATAGGATGGAAATCAAAAGGTCTTGATATAGAAAATTTTGTAACAACAGATAAAGAACTATCGATTTTTTCAGAAGTTATTAAAAGTAAAAATATTTATAGGGGTCCGGTACTTGACATTAAAGGTAATAAACCATTTATAAATATAATTTCAGGTACACCGCAAGATGCATTAATATTACCAATTAAGATTAGAGATAAGATTGTTGCTTTATTATATGTTGATAATGGCAACACATCTGTATTAAATGCAAATGTTGGATTTCTTACAATGCTTGTGTCAATGGCTGCAATATCCTTTGAGATATTGATATTAAAGAGAAGGATTTGGGAACTCGGCTAATTGGCGAAAAAATAATCTCGTTTTCTAAGCCTTTTGAAAAATAAAGAATATTTTTGGAGGTAAAAAATGCCTAAAAAAAAGAGTGAGAACATTGTTTCAAGACCACGAGATAAGAAAGATGCATTAGAGATAGTTAAAAAACATAATGTGAAATTTATTAGATTATGGTTCGCGGATATTCATGGCCAACTTAAAAGTTTTGCGATACCAGTCGACGAACTTGAATTTGCTTTTAACGAAGGGATGGGATTTGATGGTTCATCCATAAAAGGATTTGCAAGAATTGATGAAAGTGACATGATAGCCAGACCAGATCCGACAACACTTGTAATACTTCCTTGGAGACCAAAGGAGAAAGCCGTCGCAAGGATGTTTTGCGACATCTACGAACCCGATGGCTCTCCTTATAAAGGTGACCCTCGGTATATACTAAAGTTAAACCTTGAGAAGGCAAAGCAAAAAGGTTATACATTTTATGTTGGACCCGAACTCGAATATTTTTATTTTAAATCGGATAAAAACACTGAACCCCTTGATGAAGGCGGATACTTTGATTATCCTACGGATGCAGCAGAAGATTTAAGAAGAGACACTATATTAGCACTTGAATCTATGGGAATTAAAGTTGAATATTCGCATCATGAAGTTGCCCATTCACAGCATGAGATAGATTTAAGATATGAAGATGCTCTCACAATGGCTGACATAGTGATGACTCACAGAGTAATTGTAAAAGAAATTGCTAAACAATATAACGTGTATGCTACATTTATGCCTAAACCCATATTCGGTCAGAATGGAAGTGGTATGCACACACACCAGTCTCTTTTCAAAGGTAATCAGAATGCTTTCTTTGACCCGAAAGATCAGTATTTCCTTTCTGATACAGCAAAAAAATATATTGCTGGACTTCTTACACATATAAAAGAGATTACGCTTGTTCTTAACCAATGGGTTAACTCTTATAAAAGGTTGGTCCCGGGATACGAAGCCCCTGTTTATATATGTTGGGCAAGACGAAATAGGTCTACTTTAGTTAGGGTCCCTCTTTATAAACCTGGTAAAGAGAAATCTACAAGGATCGAATTGAGGTCACCTGATCCTGCCTGTAATCCTTATCTTGCATTTGCATGTATGTTAAATGCTGGACTTAAAGGAATAGAAAAAAATTATAAGCTTCCTGAACCAGTTGAAATGGATGTCTATCATCTCTCTGAAGAAGAAAGGAAAAAATACAATATAGATTGCCTTCCCGGAAGCCTTAATCGTGCAATTGAATATGCAGAATCGAGCGAGCTTTTAAGGGAGACATTAGGCGACCATATCTTTGAACAATTGATAATAAGTAAAAAAGTTGAATGGGATGATTATCGAATAAGGGTTTTCCCTTATGAAATAGAACGGTATTTACCAATTCTGTAATCTAAATTACATTAAATCCTGCATTATTCGGTTTGACCCGAATAATGCAGGAAGTTATTTTTCATCTTTCTGGTTCTATGTGAACAATTATATCAACGACTGAGGGAAATTCCTTTTTTATTTCTTTTTCGACATCTAATGCTATATTGTGCGCTTTTTCGGTTGAAAGGTCCTTATCCACAACTATATGAAGATCGAGATATACTGTATTTATTGTTCCCCTTGTTCTTATCTCGTGACAATCCTTTACACCTTTTACCTTGCTTACGACTGATTTAATTGCATTATTATCTATGCATACTGTATCTACAAGTATGTCTGATGCTTCTTTAAGAATGTTATATCCAATCTTTGCAATGAAAAAAGTAATTATTAATCCTACAATAATATCTGCTTGATAGTATCCCATTTTTGTAAATAAAAGGCTTATTATTACAGACATAGAGGCAAAAATGTCACTCTTTGTATGCATGGCATCTGCAATTAGAAACTCACTGCCAAGCTGCTTTCCCTTTTTTGTTTCATATAACATCACGAAGATGTTGACGACCATTGTTAAAAGCATGATTATGAAACTTAAATGGGTTACTTCCGGCTTATGAAAATTGAATAAAGAAAGATAAACCTTTTTCAGTATCTGGAAACATGTAATAAAAATCATAATTCCTATAACTATCGTAAAAAGCGTTTCGTATTTCTTATGCCCATAAGGATGTTTTTCATCAGGTGGATGGGAAGCAATCCATATACCAATCAGACCAATAACATTGGAAAACCCATCAAAAAAAGAATGGAAACCATCTGATGTCATAGCAATAGAATCCGTTAAATATCCATATAAAACCTTTGCTAAAGCAACATATGAATTTAAAATTAAGGTTATGACAAGGGCTTTCCTTACCTCGGCGGTATATACTCTATTATCTACAAAATTTTTTCCCATTTAGCCTTAAATGTAGAAAAATTTCCTTTGATAATAGATTCTCTCATATTTTTGAAGAAATTAAAATAGAAGTAAAGGTTATGTATTGTATTTAATCTCATTGACAATATCTCTTTTGAAAGAAAGGCATGCCTTAAGTACCCTCTAGAATAATTTCTACAGGTATAACATTTACATTCTGGATCAAGAGGACCCTCGTCGGCTTTAAATTCCTGTCTCTTTATACTTATCCTGCCTTTGCTAGTAAATAAAGTTCCGTTTCTCGCGTTTCTTGTTGGCATTACACAATCAAACATATCAAAACCTGCCTCTACTCCTATAAGGATATCCCTTAAATCTCCAATACCCATAAGATATCTCGGTTTATCACGAGGAAGAAGATGACCTGTAAAATATATCATTTCAATCATATGCTCTTTTGGTTCACCGACACTAAGACCCCCGACAGCATAACCATCAAACCCTATTTTTATAAGCTCCTCGATACTTTTTTCTCTCAGATCTTTATAAATTCCACCCTGGACTATCCCAAATAATTTCTGAGAGGTTATAACCTGTATAACACCTAATGAGCGCCTTTTTTCATCATGCATTAATTTATTATTTTCATGTATCTTTTTACATTCTGCAGCCCATTTTATAGTTCTATTAAGTGAGCTATAAGCATATTCATATGAGGAAGGATATGGTGGACAATCATCAAGAACCATCGCAATATCAGATCCAAAGGAAGACTGGATTCGCATTATTTCTTTTGGTCCCAAAAAATGTAGCGATCCATCAATATGTGATCTAAAAATTACACCATTTTCCTCTATTTTTCTAAGTGCCGAAAGGCTGAATATCTGAAAACCACCGCTATCCGTGAGTATTGGTTTATGCCAGTTAACAAATCTATGAATACCCCCAAGTTTTGAGATTATCTCTTCCCCTGGTCTCAAATAAAGATGATAGGTATTACAAAGTAAAATTTCCGCACCTAACTCGCTTAATTCGTCAGGAGAAATTGCTTTCACCGTTCCTAATGTGCCAACAGGCATAAAAACAGGTGTATTTATGTCCCCCCTTTGTGTAACAATGATACAAGCACGAGCGTTACCATCTTCTCTAACAACTTCGAATTTCATTATTTAATTATGATAGGATAAAATCTATTGAAACTAAAAGTGGATTTTATATTCTTTTATTTTTGATCTTAGTGTATTTCTATTTATACCAAGTGTTCTTGCAGCCTTAAGTTGATTAAATCCTGTTTCCTTCAATATTATTGTAATCAAGGACTTTTCAACTTCTGAAATTACCGTATTATATAAATTACATTTCTGTAGTTTTGTCATTTCTTTAAGATACCTCTTTAATTTTTCTTCTAAAAAATCCATTATAGAATAAGAACTAATATTATCTATCAATAAGTCCTTTTTGGTTATAACTTTATCATTCGATAAAATCACAGCCTTTTTCACAGTATTCTCAAGCTCTCTAATATTACCTGGCCAATCATATTTCAATAAAAAATCTTTTGCTTCCTTAGAAAATTCTTTCTCACTTATATTGTATTTTTGAGCTATTTCTTTTAATAGATAATTTGCAATGGGTAATATATCCTCTTTTCTCTCCCTTAAGGGTGGTATCTTTATGTATGTATCTTTCAATATTTTGTAAAGTTCTTCATAAATTTGCCCTTTATTAACGAATTCTTTTGGATCTTTACTTGTAGAACATATTAATCTTACATTTGAATTTATAATCCTCCCGCTGCCTAACTGTTCAAACTTTTTTTCGCGGATAAAGGAATAAATTTTCTCTTGTATCTTTATATCGATTTCTGTAATTTCATCAAGGAACAAAGTCCCTCCGTTTGCTTCTATTATTTTCCCTTTTTTTGGTTCCTTTCCCGTTTCGGATTGAAATCCAAATAATTCTAATTCTAATTTTTCTCTTGGGATGGAGGTAAGGTTTAGTGTAACAAAAGGACCGTTTGTTAGATTACTGCCATAATGTATTGCTCTTGCTACAAGCTCCTTACAAGTTCCCTTTTCACCGATTAAAAACACTGGCAAATCTTTAGATGCTATCTTTTTAATGTCACAAAACAATTTAATTATCTTTTTACTTTTTCCCATTATCTGGGGCAGTTGAGATAAGCCATCCATTCTAAAAAACTCCGATTAGAAATTTAAACAAGGAAGAATATTTACAAAGAAAGTACTTATTCCCTCCGTATATTATAAAAACAATGAAAACTCTATCATAACAAAATAAATTTTGCAAGAGGGCGCCTTTCCTCAAAAATAATCTCGCTGAAAAGGTATTGTTTCCACAAAATTGACA
>CAYOJI010000083.1:0-8254 GCA_964404225.1 uncultured Nitrospiraceae bacterium | reverse complement strand
GGAGGCTCGATTATATCGAGCCTATAATGAGCGAAAATACTGCATCTGCCAATTATTCATGAATTTGAATAAAGTAGGCTAAATCTAAAAGATTTTATGGGACAGAGCCTTCTTCCCATTTTATTTCTTCTATGCCTTTTATATTTGATATCTTTTTCATGATATCGACCCTGTTTAATAGTTCTTTACTTTGCAGGCGTATACTATAGATGGTCGCTTTGGGAGAAAGTATCTGATATATATTAATAAATTGTATATGTATATCGGGATAATCCGAAAATATTCTTTTAACTTCGCTTTCTGAAATATCAACCTCTCTAAACTTCAAGGTTAGCAAAGTAAAGACGTCACGCGATACAAAAATCTTAGCACGCCTAAGAAAATAAAGAATAAAAAGACTTAATGTGGTACTTCCTATTGCGGGTAAAAAATAGCCTGCACCGATAGAAAGGCCTATACCTGTTACAAGCCATAACCCAGCAGCTGTAGTAAGTCCTCTAACTGACCCTTTCCCTTTAATTATTGCCCCTGCGCCTAGGAAACCCATACTGGCTATTGCATATGATGCGATACGCCCCGGATCAAGACGAACTACAGAATCAACATTCAAATGACGAAATAGTTCTTCCATATGAAGGGAAAGCATCATCATGAGGCAGGCACCAACACCAACTAAGATATTTGTTCGAATACCAGCAGATTGACCATGTGCCTCGCGCTCGAAACCAATTGCCCCGCCCAGTAATGCTGCAATTATTAATTTGCTAATCTGTATTAAGGATTCGTTTAAATCAAACATTTGAATTTTAAAATATAACACAATCTGTACAAAATAAAAAATATGCCTTATTGTTTTCAATCATACAGTATTGATTTATTTACGATATAATTATTAACAATTATGAGGAGATTAAATAGATTAAAACTTATTCCTTTAATTCTCTTTCTAATAGCTTTTTTTTCATATTTTTTTTATGAAGATTTAACGGTTCCTGTCCAATATAAAAATAATGCGTTAGTAAGGGTTACAAAGGTATACGATGGAGATACGATAGGTGTGTTGCTTCACAGGAAAGAGGAGAAAGTAAGATTGATAGGGATAGATGCTCCTGAAATTGGACAGAAACCTTGGGGGAAACGTGCAAAAGAATATATAACAGATGTATTAAGTAAATCAGATTGGAAAGTGAGACTCGAATTCGATATTGAATTGAGGGATAAGTATAATCGTATTCTTGCTTATGTATGGACTAAAGATAGTAAGATGATAAATTTATTAATGCTCGAGAATGGTTTCGCAGTGCTCTTTACAGTTCCACCAAATTTAAAATATATTGATAACTTGATAATCGCACAAAAAGAGGCGAGGCAAAAGAAGCTTGGCATTTGGGGTAAAATAGGTTTAAAGGAAAGACCCATTGATTATAGGAAAGAACAAGAGAGAAAAAATCTGATATACTAAAAATAGTGGAAAATACTTTATCTGTAATCCCCCTTGGTGGTGTTGAGGAGATTGGCCTCAACATTACAGTTCTTGAATACAATAGTGATATTATCGTTATCGATGCAGGATTAATGTTTCCTGAAGAGGATATGCTTGGAGTAGATTTTGTCATTCCCGACTTTTCTTATTTGATCGATAATAAAGAAAAAATAAGAGGTGTAATACTTACGCATGGACACGAAGACCATACAGGAGCACTTCCATTTCTTCTCAAGGAGGTAAACGTTCCTGTATTCGGTACACCTTTGACGCTTGGACTCGTAAAAGAGAAGCTTTATGAACATAATCTTGAACATGTGAAGCTTATTTCTGTAAAACCTCGAGAAACTATAGACCTTGGAGTATTCTCAGTGGAGTTTATTAGAGTTACTCATAGCATAGTTGATGGTGTAGGTTTGGGAATAAAGACGCCGGTTGGGCTTGTGGTGCATACAGGAGATTTTAAACTTGATCCAACACCTGTTGATGGTCAGTTAATGGATTTCCTAAAATTTTCAGAATATGGGGAAAAAGGAACGCTTTTGCTTCTCTCAGATAGTACGAATGCTGAAAAAGGTGGTTTTACCTTTTCTGAGAAAGAGGTAAGGCGAGCTTTTGAGGATATATTTTCTCAATCGAGGGGAAGGATTATCATTGCAACATTTGCATCTAATATTCATAGGATACAGCAGGCAATTGACGTAGCTGTTAAGTATGGAAGGAAGATCATCTTATGTGGGAAAAGTATTATATCAAATGCCCAGATCGCACTTGATCTGGGTTATTTACGTATACCTCAAAATACATGGCTCAGACTTGAAGACATAAATAAGCTTAAGGATGAAGAAATTGTTATCCTTACAACAGGAAGCCAGGGTGAACCAATGAGTGTACTTTCAAGGATAGCGACGGACGAACATAAATATATAAAGATAAAAGAGGGAGATACAGTTATACTCTCTGCAAAAATGATCCCAGGGAATGAGCGTTCTATAGGAAAGATTGTTAATCATCTTTTCAGGAGAGGCGCGAATGTTATATATGAAAAGGTATCAGAGGTTCATGTTTCGGGGCATGCCTCCAAAGAAGAATTGAAATTGATGCTCAGTCTTGTTAAGCCAAAATATTTTATGCCTATTCATGGTGAATATAGACATCTTGTTTATCACTCAATACTTGCCAAGAAGCTTGATATACCACCTGAAAATATATTTATACTCAAAAACGGAGAGATATTAGAAATAACTCAACACGGGGCATCTAAAAACGGGAGGATAAATTCAGGCCGGATATATATAGATGGGAAGGGCATTGGAGATGTGGAAGAAATGGTTCTACGTGATAGATTAAAGCTTGCTCATGACGGAATAGTCCTTATAATTCTTGCGATTGAAAAACTTACGGGTAACGTTATTTCTGGTCCTGAAATAATCTCGAGGGGATTTGTCTTTGAAGACGCATCACAGGAAATTATAAATAATGTAAGAGATCTATTATCCAACACGATAAGAGAGATGGATAAGGATTTAGTATCAGATATGTCGCTACTGAAGGCTAAACTTAGAAATACTCTAAAAAAATATTTAAGAAATACAATGGACAGAAGGCCTATGATAATGCCGATAGTTTTTGAGGTTTAATCCTTGATGATTGAGGCTATAATTCTTGGTGTTGTTCAAGGATTGACCGAATTTTTGCCTATTAGTAGTACAGCTCATTTAATACTCTTCCCATGGTTTTTTAACTGGGATGGAATTATAAATACCCTTACTTTTGACATAGCCCTACATGCAGGAACATTAATAGCACTTATTTTTTGCTTCTGGAGAGACTGGGTTGACCTTCTAATTAGAAGGCAGAGGCTTTTCGGATTAATTATGCTTGCATCTTTTCCAGCAGGTTTAGCAGGATTTTTTTTAAATGATTTCGTAGAACATAGCTTAAGAACTCCATTAATAATAAGTTTTACATTAGTTTCGGGTGGTATACTGATGTTAGTAGCTGAGAGGTCAAAAAAAAATAGAGATATGAAACAAATAACATTTAAAGATGCTATTATAATAGGAGTTGCACAGACCTTTGCAATCATACCTGGTGTTTCACGCTCAGGTATAACTATTTCTGCAGGTTTGTTTAGAGGATTAGAAAGAGAAGCAGCTGCGAGGTTTTCTTTTCTTTTATCTACCCCTATCATAGCAGGCGCAACTTTACTTCACATGAGAAAGGCTTTAAATTATTCATTAGATCATGATTATAAAATTTTTATAGTAGGGGTTATCGTTTCTTTTATTACAGGATATTTTGCTATTAAATTTTTGTTGTATTTTTTGAAGAGGTATCCTTTAAATATTTTTATATATTATCGTTTTATACTTTCTATTATTATAATAACAGGAATATGGCTAAGAAGCTGAAGCGTATAAAAGAGGAAATAATTGGCGTAATTGCAATAATGGGTAGTCTATACTTGCTAATATGTATGTTAACGCATTATATAAAAGACCCTGTTTTATTTTTCAGAGATACGCAGCCATTTGAACCAGTCCATAATCTTGGAGGAATATTTGGGGCATATATCTCGGGATGGTTATTTATCTTTTTAGGTTTTTCAGCTTATCTTATTCCACTGCTGCTTATTGCATTCGGGGTCAAGCGTCTTAAAGGGAGGCAAGGCCATTATATATATCTACTTGGAGGAATATTATTTATAATATCTTCTTCTCTGTTTTTGTCTTTAGTTTCGATTACATTTAATATACAAGTAGAGAAATATCCTGATGGTATCGGAGGACTTATAGGAAGAGCAATTGCTTATATATCATACAGTCTTCTATCCCTTCCGGGTTCTTTTATATTTTCACTTTCGCTTTTCTTATCTTCATTAATAATACTAAGTCCTATTTCAGTAAGTGCTATCGCTTTTAAGAGAAAAACTCAAAAAAACCTAATAGTAGAAGAAAAAGTTAAAGAAGATAAAGAAAACGAACAGGAGATACTCATAAAAGAGCCGGAATTCATCTTCATCCCAAAGTCTACAATTAGAAAAGAGATAGAAAGTAACATACCCAAAAGGGTAGGAGGTTATGAACTACCACCACTCGACTTATTAAGCATGCCTGAACCAATATTTAGTAGACCTTCGAAGGATGAGCTACTTTCAGATTCCTCAATAATAGAGAAGAAGCTCGAGGATTTTGGCATCGATGGTAAAGTAATCCAGGTGCATCCAGGTCCTATAATAACGATGTATGAATTCGAACCAGCACCCGGGGTAAAGATTAACAAGATAGTCTCGCTTGCTGATGACCTTGCCCTTTCACTTAAAGCTCAAAGTGTAAGGGTTGCCCCGATTCCGGGGAGGGCAGTAATAGGTATAGAAGTGCCTAATAAACAAAGAGAGACAGTGTTTTTGAGGGAGATTTTATCTTCAGAAGGGTTTAAGAAAAGTAAATCAAAATTAACACTTGGTTTAGGAAAGGATATATATGGCAACCCTGTTATTGCGGATTTATCAAAAATGCCGCATCTCCTTGTCGCTGGCGCTACTGGATCGGGTAAAAGTGTATCAATAAACTCGATGGTGATGAGCATACTTTACAAAGCAACTCCCACAGAGGTTAAAATGTTGATGGTAGATCCAAAACTGCTTGAACTCTCAGCATATGAAAACATCCCACATCTTATATCTCCTGTAATTACAACCCCTAAGGAGGCTGCAGAGGCGCTGAAGAAAATGGTAATAGAAATGGAACGAAGATATAGAGTCATTGCTGAAAAGTCTTCAAGAAATATCGAGAGTTATAATCTTCAGGTAAAAGAAGAAGAAAGGATGCCTTATATAATTGTTGTGATTGATGAGCTTGCAGATTTAATGTTTACTGCTCCGAATGATGTAGAAGACTCTATAACAAGGCTTGCTCAGATGGGTAGGGCTTCAGGTATACACTTAATATTAGCAACGCAGAGACCTTCAGTCGATGTAATAACAGGGATAATTAAGGCGAATTTTTCCGCAAGGATTTCATTTCAGGTATCTTCAAAGGTTGATTCGCGAACTATACTTGATATACATGGCGCGGAACAACTTCTTGGAAAGGGTGATATGCTTTTAATGTTGCCAGGGGCAAGAATAATAAGGGTACACGGCGCATTTATAAATGAACAAGAGATAAGTTCTGTTACAGAATTTATAAAATCTCAATGTAGGCCTGATTACACAATGTTTGAAAATATAGAGAATTCAGAAGTGTCAATGCAAGAAGAGGGAGGAATAGAAAGAGACGAGATGTATTTTAAAGCAGTTGAACTCGGCGAGGCAATGGGTGAAGTATCTATTTCCTCTATCCAGAGGCGTTTAAAAATAGGTTATAACAGGGCAGCAAGAATAATGGAATTGATGGAAGAAGATGGGTTGGTTGGACCACCAAAAGGTGCTGGTAAACCAAGAGATTTTTTAAGAAAGAAATTAATTAAATAGTGAAGATTCGAGAAAATTCATTCCAACCCTATATACGGGAACAATATCACCATATTCCTTATTTTCTGATCGCATTAATGTTGCCCATATTACGCGGCATCTTAGGCTTAAAGGATTACCTTTGTAGTAAACTTTAAGTCTATATTCTTTATTAATTTCGAGATTTTTTGTTGTTTCTATTGCAGCTCCTCCAATACTTATATTGATTAATTTAGTATCTGATTTACTTTTAATCTCCTTCTTAATTCCTTTGACTAAAAATCTTTTATATCTTCTTCTTTCATTTTCTGAATAATCTTTTTCAGGAATTTCAAGTTGGTCTTTATTCTTCTTCGCTGAGTATCGTTGCATTACAATCTTTTCTGCTTCAAGCCAATTTTCAAGATCACGGCCTTCTATTCGGCCACTCTTTTCATACAGCTCTCGCGCTACCTCAGCGATTTCGTTGTGAAGATTATCTTCGTCCATCTTTTTTAGATAGGATATATTATGTTTTTAAAAAATACAATATCTCATCTTTACTTCAGATGTATTTTTGTTTAGTTTGAGTTAAAATATTTTATGCTGAATATATTGATTATTTCTGATGAAGCGAAAGATATATACGAACTATTTAAACAAGCAGGCTTTAATTACAGCAAGGATACTCTAAAGAAAAAAGATACCTTAGAAGAAGACCCTGTCAATCTTAAAAGATATGACTTCGCTTTTCTTGACCTTGATATAAAAGGCTGGCAACAGAAGCTTTTAGAGATAAGGCAGAGGATGCCCGTGATAGCCTTTGCTCATTCTAATGTGAAATTGGCTGTTGAAGCGATGAGACTCGGCGCAACCGATTTTTTGGAAAAGCCGCTTAATAGTGATATCTTGAAAGAGGTAATTAGCAGATATAAAAAAAAGATTTTAGGACATAAATATGGTTTTGACGAAATAATGGGAATAAGTAAAGCGATGCAGGAAGTTTTTGGTCTGGTAGAAAGGGCGGCAATGAGTGACAGTAATGTCTTAATTACGGGAGACAGTGGGGTTGGTAAAGAACCTTGTGCAAGAGTGATTCATAAGCAAAGTCCGAGAAATGCAAAGCCTTTTTTAAGTATAAATTGTAGTGCTATCCCTGATACACTTCTTGAGTCAGAACTTTTTGGTTTTGAAAAGGGTGCTTTTACTGGAGCAAATTATACAAAGAAGGGTATTTTCGAGCTTGCTGATGGTGGTACGATTTTTCTGGATGAGATTGGAGCAGCTTCTCCTTTGTTTCAATCCAAAGTTTTGAGGGCATTGCAGGAAGGCGAAATTATGAGAATTGGGAGTTCAC
This sequence comes from uncultured Nitrospiraceae bacterium, assembly GCA_964404225.1. Classification (GTDB taxonomy): domain Bacteria; phylum Nitrospirota; class Thermodesulfovibrionia; order Thermodesulfovibrionales; family SM23-35; genus Kmv42. The sequence goes on along the minus strand of CAYOJI010000083.1, from coordinate 979 downwards.
ATCATATAAAAATCGACATAAGACTCATTGCTGCTACAAATAAAGATCTAAGGGCTGCGTGCAGAAAGGGTACGTTCAGGGAAGACCTATTTTACAGATTAAATGTGATAAATATTCATATCCCATCTTTAAAAGAAAGAATGGAAGATATACCGATTTTAGTAGCACATTTTATAGAAAAACATGCTTCAAAAAGGAAGGATATGCTAGTAAAGGGAATTACAGATGAGGCTTTGGATATATTGATGAAGTATACATATCCTGGAAATGTACGAGAACTCGAAAATATTGTTGAGCATGCAATATCTTTTGCAAATACACCCAAAATTTTACCTGCTGATTTACCATCTTATCTTTTACAATATTCTCCTAAAAGAAGGGGAGCAACGCCGCGTTTAAGGGAAGCACTTTCAGCCTATGAAAGAGAATTAATCTGGTCCGCTTTACAAGAATCCCGAGGTAACATATCAAAAGCAGCAGCCCATCTTGGCATTCATCGTCAACAATTACAAAGAAAGATTAGGGCATTAAAAATAGCAACATAAATTTAAAATGCAATATATTGTTGCATTTAAATACTTCTCTTTCTTGTTATTTCTTAATTTTCACTTTTCTGAAAAGCATCATTATGTTACATCAATGTTCTCTCAATAAGTAGATTTCTTTTAAATATCAATGAATTAAATAAATGGCACAGATATTGCTTTTCCCTACCATAGTTTTCTTATTTCAAGAAATTTTAGGAATTTTTTGAATAAATGGTTAAAAGATTGAAAAAGAAGCTCAAAGGTGTTGAGATTGAAATAACCTTTGCTGAGCCGAAGGAATACGATAGTGTGAAAGGGGGTGCAAATGTTTTAAAAAAAAACTACAAAAAATGAAATCAAAGAAGAATAAGCCTTTGAGATCTTCGAGTAAATCATATAAAAATAGAAATTTCTGACCTTCAGAGGTTAATCCATAAATTTACAAATAAAGG
>CAYOJI010000082.1:0-8587 GCA_964404225.1 uncultured Nitrospiraceae bacterium | reverse complement strand
TCCAGCATAGAAAATATTTCATCACGGAAAAAGTTATGCTTCCTTTTTATAAAATCGTATTGCCTATTAAGTAAAATCCATATAAAATAGAATAATAATTATTTAGATTTAACCCATATTATTCACAAGAATTTTGGCAGATGCAGTATTTTCGCTCATTCTCGGCTCGATATAATCGAGCGTGAGAGGAAAATTCTTTCTTTGAAAGAATTTAAAACCGCTCAAATACTGCATCTGCAAATTACTCATGAATTTATGAATTTATGAATAAAGTGGGCTAAAAAACCAGGAGGGAAGAATTTATGTGTCTTGCGATACCATCAAAAATAATAAAGATTGAAGACTCTAAAGCTACTGTAGACGTTTATGGTGCTCAACGCGATATAAGCCTTATGTTACTTGAAGAACCTGTAAATATTGGTGATTATGTTATCGTGCATGCTGGATTTGCAATACAAAAACTTCAAGAGGATGTAGCTAAAGAAACGCTGGGTTATTTCGATCAATATTTATCAATGCAAAAAGAATTGGAAGGCGATTATATCGATAAGTCCGAGAAAAAGAAAGTAAAAAGGGGAAAAAGAAGTTTAAAGCAGTAAATTTATTTAAATCTGCTTAAAACTAATCTATTATTACTCTCAATCAGAATTTATAGAAATTTCCATTTAATTTATGAGTATTTCTATAATTATTCCAACTTTAAATGAAGAAAAAATATAAAAATTTCTAAGAGCTTATAAATGAAAACAGAATGCGCATTAGGTATTTTTTTTAGAGTACCTGAATATGGTAAGGTTAAAAAAAGACTTGCTAAAGATATAGGAAATGAAGCTGCTTTAGAAGAATATAGGAATATGTTAAATACAACTATCGAAAGAGTATCTCAACTTAGTCAAATAAATATTTATGGTTTTTATAACGGTAATCCCATATATTTGACAAATATTCAAAAAAGATTGTCTCTTATTTTACAAAAAGGTAATGATCTTGGTGAAAGAATGTATAACGCAATTAGTTATTTATTTAAAAAGGGATATAAAAGAATATCACTTATTGGTGTAGATTCGCCTAATTTACCATTGTCTTTCATTGTTGATGCTTTTAATCTACTTAAATATTTTGAACTTGTAATAGGTCCTTCGGAAGACGGAGGATATTATCTTATAGGTGTTAATAAACCATTCAAGATATTATTCTATAACAATATAAAATGGGGAGATAGTACGGTCTTCAAGGAGACCTTACAGATTGCTTGTAAAGAAAGAATAAGCTATCACATATTACCAATTTGGTATGATATAGATAATCTTGAAAGTCTTGCGCGCTGGAAAAATCTTTTGTAAAAATTCTTGTAATGAAATATTTTTTATGCTAATCTCGTTAATCGATTGAGTATTTTACGATTGTAAAATTTATTTGAAAAAGGGATTAATTGTGCTTAAAAATGACAGATGGATAAGGGAAATGGCGGAGAAAGGGATGATTACGCCTTTCAATAAAAAGCAGGTCAGAAAGGGTGTTATTTCCTACGGGGTGAGTTCTTACGGCTATGATATGAGAGTGGCTGACGAGTTTAAAATATTCACGAATGTGAACAATCTTGTAATAGATCCTAAGAAACTTGATCCTAAAAGTTTTATGAATTTCAAAGGTGATATATGTATAATACCGCCGAATTCATTTGTACTTGGCAGATCTGTTGAGTATTTCAAGATACCACGAGATATTCTTGCAATCTGTCTTGGGAAGTCAACTTATGCGAGATGCGGCATTATTATAAATGTTACTCCATTGGAGCCGGAATGGGAAGGCTATGTAACAATCGAAATTTCGAATACAGCGCCTCTTCCAGCAAAGATATACGCAAACGAAGGAATAGCTCAAATACTTTTTCTACATGTATCTGAAGTATGTGAGATTTCTTATGCTGATAAGGCAGGGAAATATCAGGCTCAAAAAGGAATAACACTGGCAAAAATGTAATAGAGGTTAAAATATGCCATTAAGTAATAAATTGATAATTGCTCTTGATGTTGATGAACATGATTATGCACTTGAGTTAGTAGATAAATTTAAGGATTATGTTGGGATCTTTAAAATAGGATATGAACTTTTTATATCTTCAGGTCCAAAAATTATCGAAGATATAAATAAAAAAGGTAAAAAAGTTTTTCTTGATCTGAAATTTCATGACATCCCAAATACTGTTTCAAAGGCAGCTATTGCTGCTACAAGACTCGGTGTATATATGTTTAATTTACATACATCGGGCGGATTGGAAATGATGAAAAGATGCAGGGATAGCGTGGTTGAGGTATGTCTTAAAGAAAATATAGAAAAGCCCAAAATACTTGGGGTGACATTGCTTACAAGTTTATCGAAAGAAGTTCTTAAAAATGAGCTGGGAATTCAGCATGGACTTAAGACACATGTAAGACATTTATCTGCGCTTGCACTCAAGGCAGGATTGGATGGTGTGATTACATCTGCAAAAGAAGCAGAGACGATAAGAAATCACTGTGGAAAAGGTTTCCTCATAGTTACACCCGGTATCAGACCTTCATGGATGCCACCGGATGATCAGAAACGAACTGTTACACCGAAAGAAGCTTTCAAAGCAGGGGCAGATTATATTGTAATGGGAAGGGCTATACTCCAGCAGGCAGATCCTTTAAAAGCTGTTGAATTAATTACACTGGAGATACTTTCGATTTAATACTTAATGGTTACACAGTAATTGGAATTTTTGTTGATTCTTCTATCGAAAAATTATGTGTATTTGCTGAAATTACGGTTTGCTTATGAGAAATAAAAGAATGAATACCGATATTTGTTTCAAGGTGTTCTTTTTGTAAACATCCATATTTTCCACTAAAGACAATACCACAGTATGGACACGGCCTAAATATTTCTACCGAAGCTGTATACGAATCTTTTTTACATGATGGACACACAAGGCGTATCATAAATCCTCCTTCTTATTATTTTATCTAAACATGATTTAAGCCTAACACAATATAAAATGTTGTGCTATCGGAAAACATCTAAAATGTGCGTAGTAATATAAAAAAAATTACTGTAATATAATTACTACAAAAAGAGGGTAAAATCTGCGATTAGTATGTCATATAGTTATGTTATAATTTCTTTGCAATGAATATCGAAAAAATGATAAGGCCTAATGTTTACTCACTTTCTGCATATGAAGCAAAGCAAATCTTTTGTAAGATAAAGCTCGATGCTAATGAAAGTCCCTATGAATTGCATTCAGGGATATTATCTGATTTACTATCTATAAAAAATCAGGGATTATTTAAGACATTAAACAGGTATCCTGACCCTCACGCAACTAATTTAAAGAAAGCAGCTTCAAAATATTTTGGTGTAAGTTCAGATAAATTACTTCAGGGCAATGGCTCAGATGAGTTGATTTATTATCTCATCACTACATTCGGTGGTCCTGTTCTTTATCCTGTACCTACCTTTTCTATGTACGGCATTATCTCACAGGCATTAGGTGAGAAAAAGATAGAGATAAAGCTGGATAAGAATTTCGATCTTGATGTAGAAAGGATTCTTAATATAATTAAAAAAGAGAAACCAAGGTTGATATTTCTTAGTTCCCCTAACAATCCTACAGGCAACTGTTTCTCTCTGGATAGGATATTAAAGATAATAGAATCAACTAAAGAAAAATCTATCGTTGTAGTTGATGAGGCATACCAACCTTTTTCGAGTAATAAAGGATTTATTCCGATGCTAAATGACTATAAACATCTTGTGCTAATGAGAACCTTGAGCAAAATTGGGCTGGCTGGATTAAGGGTAGGTTTTTTGATAGCGGATAAGAATATAATCAATGGGGTAAATAAGGTCAGGCTTCCTTTTAATCTTAATTCATTATCACAGGCAATTGCTACTATGGTTTTAGATAATAAAAAGTTGCTTAAAGAATATATAAAATCTATTGTTTCAGAAAGAGATAGACTTTACAAAGAGATGATAAAGATAAGAGGTATAAAACCTTATCCTTCAGAGGCTAATTTTATATTATTTAAAGTAGAAGATTCTGATGGTGTATACAGTAGCCTTCTTAAAAAAGGCATACTCGTGAGAAATATGAAGGGGATAATAAATGGCTGTTTGAGGGTCACAGTTGGAACACCAGAAGAGAATCGGATTTTTATTGGGGAATTGAGTGAGATTGTTGAATAGTAGTTATGAGCCGAAGATAGCACTTTTTGAAATCAACGCTTGAGAGGTAAAAATGAGAAAAGCTAAGGTAGAAAGAAAAACAAGTGAGACTGAAGTTAAGATAAACCTTAATCTCGATGGCGAGGGGAAATATTCTATAGATACATCTATACCTTTTCTTGACCACATGCTTTCCCTTATGTGTAAACATGGCCTTTTTGATCTAAACATAAAGGCTAAAGGCGATCTTGAAGTTGACGATCATCATACGGTAGAAGATGTAGGGATAGTGCTTGGTAAAGCTTTCAAACAGGCTATTGGTGATAAAAAGGGTATCTCGAGGTACGGAGAGGCATCTGTACCTATGGATGAGGCTTTAGCTTCTGTAAGCCTGGATATAAGTGGAAGACCATATCTTGTATATAAAGTTGAATTGAATAAAAAGAGAAAAATTAAAAATTTTGATACAGATCTTGTAGAAGACTTCCTACAGGCTTTTGTGAGTAATAGCGGTATAACCCTTCATGTATCGGCGCCCTATGGGAGAAACGCTCATCATATAATTGAAGCTATATTTAAGGCTATGGGAAGGGCATTAAGGCAAGCCGTAGCAATTGATCTGAGGGTTAAAGGGATTCCTTCAACCAAGAAGTCTTTATAATAATATCATTCGGAAGCGAAATCTATGAAAATAGCAATTACTGGTAAGGGTGGGGTTGGCAAAACGACAATTGCCTCAATATTGAGTTATTTATTTGCAAAAGAAGGTAAGAGGGTCATTGCAGTTGATGCAGACCCTGACGCAAATCTTGCATCAGCATTTGGTATTTCTAAAGAAGAGATACGGAAGATAAGATCGCTTTCCGAGATGAAGGATCTCATAGAAGAAAGGACAGGGGTAAAACCAGGAAGAATGGGTGGGATATTCAAACTGAATCCAAAAGTAGACGATTTGCCCGAAGAATTGGGTTATCGATTAGATGGAATTACACTTCTAACTATTGGTAAAGTAAAGGCAGCAGGGTCGGGTTGTTATTGTCCAGAAAACGTATTATTAAGGACATTGCTTAAACATCTTATCTTAGAAAGGAATGAGGTCGTTATCGTAGACATGGAGGCAGGTATAGAACATTTAACTCGAGGAACTGCTGAGGCTGTGGATGCATTCATCGTAGTTGTAGAGCCCGGTCAGCGAAGTATACAGACAGCCTTAACAATTAATAATATGGCTACAGGGCTTGAGGTCAAAAATGTTTTTGTGGTGGCAAACAAAGTTAGAGGAGATGATGACATTATCTTTATTAAGGATAATTTAAGAGATCTGAATGTTATAGGTTCAATAAAGTTCAATTATGCTATTATGGAGGCTGATATTAAAGGCGAGGCTTCTTTTACACACTCTCCCGAGATAGTTGAGGAGGTTAGCATTCTGAAGAACAAAATTGAAAGTTTTCTTGGATATTCTAATGGAGATTAAGAAGATACTCGCTGGTATTGATTTAGGTCGTTTTACGGAGCCAATTATTGCTTATTCTGTATACTTTGCAAGAAATTTTAATGCATCCATAAACTTTTTATATGTAATTGATTATCTTGTAACACCACCAGCCTACTTATTACCTTATATAGATGAAGAGAAAAAGCTTGCCAAGAAAAAAATTGAAGAAATATGTGATAAATTAAGAGATTTAGGCGTTGAAGCGAATATAGATGTAATTGTAGGAAGATTACAAGAAACTTTTGAGGCTGAAATAAAAAGATGTAAGCCTGATATGTTAGTTCTGGGGTTTACAACGCACGTTTTAAGAAGGAGTAGCTCGGAGAAGTTAATTAAAGGATTGAAAATCCCGATGCTGGTTATAAGAGGGAAGGGGGTAGAAGCATCAATATATAAGGATTCTTTAAAAATTAAAAATATCCTATGCCCCATAGATTTTTCAGAAACTTCAAATAAAGCTCTCGTATTAGCAAAAGAATTGGTAGGAATTTTTTCTTCAAAATTATATGTATTACATGTTGTTCCTGCATTTTTAATCAAGAGGAAAATTGAAGAAATAGGAAAGAAAGATATAGAATTAAAAGAATTGCTTGAAGAAGCAAGGTATAATCTATTGAAGACAATGGATAATTACGGTATTAAAAATTATGGATTTGTTGAGGAAGGTGAACCGGATAATTTAATAGTTGATTTCGCTAATGAAAATAATATTGATCTAATAGTAATTGGAGCGAGGGGGCTTGGCTTAATTAAAGGGATGCTTCTTGGTAGCGTTTCTGATGCAGTTTTAAAAGCATCTCCTTGCCCTGTGTTAGTTGTGCACTAATGTTTAGTGAAATATTTCTTCTGATAGCAGGACTTGCATCGATTCTTATTGCTGCTGAAATTTTTACAAATGGATTAGAGACATTCGGACGGCGATTCAATCTTTCACAGGCAGTTGTGGGTAGTATTCTTGCTGCCGTTGGAACCGCGCTACCGGAAACCATTCTTCCAATAGTAGCAATATTCTTTTATCGTGGTGACTTTGCTAAAGAGATTGGCGTAGGTGCCATATTAGGTGCACCTTTTATGTTATCCACCCTTGCATTATTTCTTGTGGGTATAACCGTTTTAGTTTCCTATATAAAGAAGAGAAGAAAGTTCGAGATAAAAATAGACCCCAATTCAACAAAAAGAGACTTGATCTTCTTTTTACCGATGTATTCACTTGCGATATTAATTCCTATATTGTTAGGAAGTTTCTTTACAGTGCCCATTGCTGTAATTTTAATCATTGCTTACGCTATATATGCATATAAAACCTTTAGATATGAGAGCGCATGTATAGAACATTCAGAGGAAATGTATTTATGGAATTTTATAAAAAAGATTAATTTAAGCGAATCCGAAGCTCCTCACGTTTTAGTGATAATAATTCAGGTATTAGGCGCTCTATTTTTGATGGTCATCGGTGCTCATACTTTTGTTGAACACCTTGAACATGTATCTATAAGATTCGGCATGAACCCCCTTTTATTTGCCCTTATTCTTGCACCTATTGCAACAGAACTTCCTGAAAAATTTAATAGTATAACTTGGACTTGGAAAGGTAGGGACACCCTTGCTGTTGGTAATATAACGGGAGCTATGGTTTTCCAATCAACTTTTCCTGTATCTATTGGTTTATTATTTACTGAATGGAAACTTACTGGCATGGCTTTTTTTTCAGCTTTAATAGCAATTTCGTCATCGTTAATTATTCTCATTGAACTGTCTATAAGAAGAAAACTTTCACCTTTTACAATGCTTTTTGGAGGATGCCTTTATTTATTATATGCAGTAGTATTGCTTACAGGTAGGATTTGATGAAGAATGTTATTAGAAGAGACATTTTGAGAAAACGTAACCAAATTCCTCCTGAAATCAGGTGCATAAAAAGTATGCTCATTAAACAAAATTTTTTCTCACTCCCTGAATTTCATGATGCAGAAGTAATTCTTTTTTATGCCTCGTTCAGGTCCGAGGTTGATACATCAATTATTATAAAGGAATCGTTACAGATAAAAAAACAGGTTGTAGTTCCTAAAGTGGATACAATAAGACATAAACTATTATTATATCGAATTAATAAATTTGAAGAATTAGAACCGGGTTTTATGGGTATACCCGAACCCATCTTTCCAAGAGAAGGAACAGTTGACATAAAAATGATTAATCTAATAGTTGTTCCTGGAGTAGCTTTTGATTATTCAGGTAATAGACTCGGATATGGTGAAGGATACTATGATATTTTGCTTTCAGAGGTTAATAAAAAAATTCCTATTGTTGCACTTGCATTTGAAGAACAGCTTGTAGAATCAATACCATCAGAGACTCATGACATCAAAGTGGATATAATTGTTACTGATAAAAAGATATTAAGGATATGAACAACGAATATCTTAAAGTAGCTATAAAGGCAGCTAAATTAGCAGGTAATTTAATATTAGATAATCTTGGGAAAGTATCTAAAGAGGATATTATTTACAAGAAGAAATCAGATTTTGTTACTTTTGTTGATAAAGAATCAGAAAAGCTTATAATTAATACAATTAAATCATATTTCCCAAAGCATTATTTTCTCGTAGAAGAGTCGTATAAAGATACCAAAAACAATAAATATCTCTGGATAATAGACCCGCTTGATGGAACAACTAATTATATTCATCAATTTCCTGTTTTTTCTGTCTCTATATCTCTTGAATATAGAGGCTAGATCACTACTGTCCGCTTAAAATAGAGACTGTTGCAAGTCAGGTTCTCTAACTTTATAGATATTGTAGTATTTACAAGAAAGCAGGTCAATAAGACTAATTCTTTCGGAAGCATCACCAATTCCGTGATGAATAAAAAAGGGGCTCACCTTATAATGTG
>CAYOJI010000081.1:0-8781 GCA_964404225.1 uncultured Nitrospiraceae bacterium | reverse complement strand
TGAAGAATTAAAGGAAGACACTACGGGAACAATAGATGAGGGTTATACAGTTGATATAGAAGAGTTTGATAAAGTAGTGGGTGATGCTCTTGATAGTGTAGAAGCTTATGCAGAAAGAGACGACACGATAATTAGAGAGGTTGAAGAGCCAATCGTAAAACTTGTTAACGGAATACTTATTAATGCTATAAAGATAGGGGCAAGCGACATCCATATCGAACCTTATGAAAATATTCTTAGAGTAAGATATAGAGTGGATGGAGTTTTATTTAATGCTATGAATCTCCCGTTAAAGATAAAAAATCCTATAACCTCAAGGATTAAGATAATGTCAAAACTTGATATTGCTGAGAGAAGACTTCCGCAGGATGGGAGGATTAAGCTTAAACTTGGTAAAAAAAGAGAGATAGATTTTCGTGTATCAGTATTACCATGCCTTTTTGGTGAAAAGACTGTTCTTAGGATACTCGATAAATCAAATCTTCAGATAGATTTAACAAAATTAGGATTCGAGGATGATGCACTTAAAAAATTTATGGATGCTTTGAATAAACCATATGGGATGATACTTGTGACAGGACCTACGGGAAGCGGAAAGACAACAACCCTTTATTCTGCATTGAATTATTTAAATAAACCGAATATAAATATAATGACAGCAGAAGACCCTGTAGAATATAATTTTTTGGGGATGAATCAGGTCCAGATAAAGGAAGAGATAGGTCTTACATTTGCTTCAGCATTAAGAGCTTTTCTGAGACAGAGCCCTGACATCATACTTGTAGGAGAGATTCGTGATTTTGAAACTGCAGAGATTGCCGTGAAAGCTGCGTTAACAGGTCATCTCGTTCTGAGCACATTGCATACAAATGATGCGCCAAGTAGTATAAGTAGATTATTAAATATGGGGATAGAACCATTTCTTGTATCTGCATCGGTTATTCTTATTGCTGCTCAAAGGCTTGCCAGAAAGATATGTCCTGAATGTAAGGAAGAGGAGAAGGTTTCTGTTTCTGCACTTCAACAACTGGGTTTTACAGAAGAGGAAGCAAGGATTGTAAAATGTTATAAAGGTAGGGGATGCTCTTCATGTAATAATTCAGGATATAAGGGAAGGATAGCCCTTTATGAAATTATGCCTGTTGGAAGTGAAATAAAGGAGATGATACTCGAGGGTGCATCAGCGGATGAATTGAAGAAAACAGCTATTAGGCTTGGAATGAAGACACTAAGGATGAGCGGTCTTACAAAAGTGAAAGAAGGTGTAACTTCTATAGAGGAAGTTTTAAGGGTTACATTTGGAGATTAAATAGTTAAGGAGAAAATATGGCGACATTATACGATATGTTAAAAATGATGATAGAAAGAAATGCTTCAGATCTTCACATTACAACAGGTAGTCCTCCAAGGCTAAGGATAGATGGAAAACTTATAAATATAGATCATCCTCCGCTTACCCCATCTGAAACAAAGGCACTATGTTATAGTATCCTCACTGACGCGCAAAAACACAGATTCGAAGAAAATAACGAGCTTGATTTATCCTTTGGGGTGAAAGGTTTGAGCAGATTTAGGGCGAATATTTTTATGCAGAGGGGTGCAGTAGCAGGGGCATTCAGGACTATTCCTTATGAAATTAGGAGTTTTAAAGAATTAGGTTTGCCAGATATTGTTAATGAACTTGTTAAAAAACCGCGTGGACTTATACTTGTTACAGGACCTACTGGTAGTGGAAAATCGACGACCCTTGCTGCTATGGTAGATAAGATTAATTCAGAAAGATACGAGCATATCATTACTATAGAAGATCCTATAGAATATTTACATCCTCACAAAAAGTGTCTCGTGAATCAGAGAGAGATAAACGCAGATACCGCTTCATTTAAAGCTGCATTACGCTATGTACTGAGACAAGATCCGGACGTTGTCCTGATCGGCGAGATGCGTGATCTTGAGACAATAGAAGCCGCTCTTACAGTTTCTGAAACAGGACACTTAACCCTCGCAACTCTTCATACAAATTCTGCGGTACAGACAATAAACAGGATTATCGATGTTTTTCCACCACATCAACAAGAACAGATAAGGGTTCAATTATCATTTGTTCTTGAAGGTATATTTGCCCAACAACTTATTCCCAAAAAATCAGGAGAGGGTAGGGTTCTCGCGGTTGAATTACTCGTACCAAATCCTGCTATAAGGAATCTTATAAGGGAGGATAAAATTCATCAGATATATTCTATGATGCAGACAGGGCAGGCAAAGTTTGGGATGCAAACAATGAATCAGTCATTATTTAACCTATATACAAAAGGACTAATAACATATGAGGATGCTGTCGGGAGGTCACCAATACCTGATGAACTAATAGCAATGATTCAAAAAGGTTCGACAGCACCCTCTGGTAAAGGGAGGGTTTAAAAGTGGCTACAGTATATCAATGGTCGGGTAAAACACCTAAAGGCATAATCGAATCAGGAGAAATAACTGCTACTTCAAGGGAAGACGTTATTGCACAACTGAGAAAGAGAAATATAATTCCGACGGTAGTTACAGAAAAGACCAAAAAAGTAAAAAAAATAGGATTCGGCGGTAAAGTAAAGGATAAGGACATAGTCGTATTTACAAGACAATTTGCAACAATGATCGACGCCGGGTTACCGCTCGTTCAGGCATTAGATATACTATCTGCACAAGTTGAAAATAAAACGCTTGGTAAGGCACTTCAAGAGATAAAGGTTGATGTAGAGTCAGGTGCAACATATGCGGATGCATTAAAAAAACATCCGAGGATATTCAGCGAATTATATGTAAATATGGTTGCTGCAGGTGAAGCTGGTGGTATACTCGATACAATACTTAATAGATTAGCATCTTATATAGAAAAGGCAATGAAGTTAAAAAAGAAGGTTAAAGGAGCAATGGTTTATCCTGCAGTAGTTACGTCTATTGCTGTTATAGTTATTGCAATTATAATGATTTTTGTTGTTCCAACATTTTCTAAGATGTTTACACAACTTGGTGGTACATTACCTTTACCAACGCGCATAGTAATAAATCTTAGTAATTTTATAGCAGGTATTGGGGGTCTTTTGATTTTGGGAGGAATAATAGCTTTTGTAATTTTTATTGTTCAGGTTCGTCGAACAGAAAAAGGTAGATATATTATTGACTCGATATTGCTAAAACTCCCGATATTCGGTGTTCTACTAAATAAAGTTGCTGTAGCAAAATTTACGAGGACACTCGGAACACTTGTAAGCAGTGGTGTGCCCATATTAGATGGTCTTGAGATTACAGCAAAGACATCAGGGAATAAGGTTATAGAATATGCGATTATGGAGGTTAGGAAAGGGGTTGTAGGTGGAAAGACACTTGCAGAACCTATTACAAAGGCAAAGGTTTTCCCTCCGATGGTTACTCATATGATCGCAGTTGGTGAATCAACAGGTGCACTTGATGCCATGCTTAGCAAGATAGCAGATTTTTACGATGATGAAGTAGATGCTGCAGTGTCAAACTTAACTGCCATGATGGAACCATTACTTATGGTTTTTCTTGGAACGACTGTTGGTTTTATAGTTATTGCTATGTATCTCCCAATATTTAAGCTAATTACACTAATAAAGTAAAAATCCTGATGATATTAGAAGATGTTGAGGCACTGAAAAAAAAGCTAAAAGCCCTGATAACATTCAGGGTCATTTTTGCTACACTTCTACTTGGATCATTTTATCTTTTTAGCGGATATAAAAAGATACCTTCTACTTTCGCTATATCCTATTTAATTATATCTTTATATATTGCTACTATTGTTTATTCTCTTCTACTTGGAAGAGTCAAAAAACTCGTTTTATTTGCCTATACACAATTAGTACTTGATGTTTTTTTCGAAATTACACTCATATATATCACAGGAGGTATTGAAAGCTGGTTTTCATTCACTCTAATATTAACTGTTATATCTTCCAGTATAGTACTCAATAAAAGAGCTGGATATTTTATAGCTACACTTAGCAGTATATCCTATGGGATACTTATAAATCTTCAGTTCTATAATATTTTGCCAATAATTACAGGGAGGATAATCGAGGAAAAGAGTTATTTATATAATATTTTTGTTCACACGATTGCATTCTATCTTACAGCCTATTTAAGTGGTTATCTTTCGTCGAGGCTCGAAAAAACGGTTCAGAAACTTGAAGAAAAGGTTTTGGATTTGCGAGACCTCGAGTACTTTAACAGAGAGGTGATAGAGGGGTTACCCAGTGGCCTTTTTACAACAGACTTATCTGGTAAGGTGTTGACCTTTAATAGAGCAGCAGAAAGGATTACAGGTGTGAAAAAAGAAGACTTGATTGGTCAAAGAATAGATTTTGTTTTGCCTTATTTCAAATTTCCTTTTTCAGAAGGTCGGACAGAAGAAACCATATTTGTAAATGGTGTTCAGAAAATAATAGGACTTGGTGTTTCTCCATTCAGGGGGATAGATGAAAGTACAAAGGGTTTTATTGGAATATTTCAAGACCTTACTCAACTTAAAAGGCTCGAAGCAGAAATGAAGCGGAAGGAAAAGTGGGCAGCAATAGGCGAACTTTCTTCAAATATTGCCCATGAAATAAGAAATCCGCTCGCTTCCTTGAAGGGATCTATCGAGATGCTAAAGGAAGATTCTATTCCTTCTAATTATAAAAAGAAATTAATGGAGATCGCTTTAAATGAGATGGATAGATTAAATAGAATTATAACCGATTTCTTAACATATTCTCGGCCTACACCACCAGAATTTAAAAAGGTGGATCTACACGGTCTTCTTGATGATACAATTGAACTGCTTAAAAATGTTGATCAGAGTAAGAATATTTCTATTCAAAGAAATTATAATGGTGTACTTGAAATAAACGCTGACCCCCAGAAAATAAGACAGGTCTTTTGGAATTTAGGTATAAATGCTGTAGAAGCGATGCCAGAAGGTGGTGAGATTGCTATTACGACAAAGTCTAATGGAGATTATGTTGAAATAGTTTTTAAGGACTCCGGACCAGGTATTGATGCAAAAGATGTAGAAAAAATTTTCTATCCATTTTTTACAACAAAAGAGCGAGGCACGGGTTTAGGGCTTGCTATTGCTTACAGGATAATTGAGGAACATAATGGTAAAATAAGGGCAGAAAGTGCTATCGGTAAAGGCACGTCTTTTAATATAATATTACCAAGTAATAAAGATGAAAAAGAATAAAGGAAAGATACTTGTAGTTGAAGATGAAAAGAGTATGAGGGAAGTTTTGAAGATACTTCTTGAAGGCGAGAATTATGAAGTAGTGACAGCAGCAGATGGGGTTGCTGGTTTATCTTTTGTAGAAAAAGATATTTTTGATCTTGTCATAACTGATATGAAAATGCCTAAAGTAGATGGATTTGAAGTATTGAGAAAGATAAAGGAGATATCGCCAGATACCATCGTTATAATGATTACAGCATTTGGAACTACAGAATCAGCAGTTGAAGCGATGAAACTGGGTGCATATGATTATATAAATAAGCCTTTTAATATAGATGAAATCAGGCTGATTGTAAAAAAAGCCATAGAGAAAAAAAGACTGAGTGAAGAAGTTACTGTTCTAAGACAAAAAGTTGAAACGACGTATGCACTTGAAAATATTATAGGTCGTAGTCCAAAGATGCAGGAATTATTTAAACTAATTCCAAGAATAGCTCAGAGTAATTCAAATGTTCTTATAATAGGTGAAAGTGGTTCTGGTAAGGAATTGTTTGCAAATGCAGTACATAATCTTAGTAATAGAAAAAATAAAAATTTTGTAGCAATAAATTGTGCAGCCTTTCCCGAGGGGTTACTCGAATCTGAACTTTTTGGACACATGAAAGGCTCGTTTACTGGAGCCATGTATAATAAACAAGGTTTGTTTGAGATCGCAGATGGAGGAAGTTTGTTTCTTGACGAGATTGGGGAAATGCCACTTAATCTTCAGGTTAAACTACTGAGGGTCCTTGAAAATGGAACATTCAGGCGTGTAGGTGGTACAAATGATATAAAAGTTGATGTCAGGATTATCTCTGCCACAAACAAGGATTTAAAAGAGGAGATCGAAGCCGGAAGGTTTAGAGAAGATTTATATTATAGATTGAATGTTGTTCCTCTGAAGATTCCGCCTCTTAGAGAAAGGAAGGAAGACATTCCTTTATTGGTTAACCATTTTTTGAAAAAATTATCTGCTTCTTCAAAAAAGATTACACCTGAAGCTATGAAAATTATGATCGACTACCACTGGAAAGGAAACGTAAGGGAACTCGAAAATGTTATAGAAAGAATAATTCTCTTATCTGATAAAGAGGAGATAACCCCAGCAGATCTTCCTTCAGAGATGAAGACACATCCTGCTGAAAGAAAGGATACAAAGGAAATACCAGAACTTACAGAAAAGGGAATTGACGTTGAAAAGGTTATAGAAGATATTGAAAAAAAATATCTTCTCGAAGCTCTTGAAAGAGCGGGGGGTGTAAAAATGGAGGCTGCTAAACTTCTTAATCTTTCTTTTAGGTCATTCCGTCATAGACTGCAAAAATATGGAATAAAGTAAGATAATTAAAATTTAAATTCAGATACGCCCATCACGAATACCGGTATCTCCATTATTCAGTTAAGCAAAAGGGTTAGGATTTTAGAGGCGTACCCTCTGTTTATTTGTGTAAATATTTAAACGGTTTCCCCTTACAAATCCTATAAGGGTGATTCCGCTTTTTTTAGCTATTTCGATAGCAAGATCTGTTGGCGCTGCTATACTCGCCAAAATAGGAATCTTCCATGTTGAACATTTTGATACAATATCTGAGGATATGCGGCAGCTGAGCAATATTATTTTATCCTTGAAAGATAAATTGTGAAGGATTGAATACCCAATAATTTTATCAACAGTATTATGTCTTCCTATATCTTCTGCAAAAACAATTATTTTTTTACCATCAGATAATGCTGCACTATGAAAACAACCTGTTAATCTGAAAAGCTCAGATTTTTCCTGAAATTTTTCAAATATGTTTTGTAACTCATTTATCTGTATTGAAAAATCATCTATAATTTTTTTAAATCTTCTTTTTTTATTTAGGGCGATTCCGCCTAAAAAACGTGATAAAGACCTTTCAGAAATTTCATTGATTTTTTTGTCTATATTTATATTGATCCCGTCCCTATATTCTGTTGAGAACTCGTCACGGCTAATTTTTTTTGTAATAATTCCTTCATTAAGGAGAAATCCATTTACTAATTCTTCTATCATCAAAGGTGTACATAAAAAAGTTATGATATGTTTGCCATTAATAGAAAGATGTAGTTTTTTTTCTACTGCAACATAATCTTCTATTTCTTCATGAAAAGAATCATGTATTTTTATAATTTTTATTTTTTTATAAGTCTCGAGCATTGTTGTAAATTTTATCAGAGGCATATTATTTATGTCGAGATAGATTTTATATAAGTAAGCATCCAAAATTTAGGCCTAAGCAGCAAGGAACATTGCACAATCTTCTTTTCTCCTTAACCAGTAATTATCCCATTCGCCGTTGAGCTTGAGAAGCCTTAATTTTAGTAAAGGATTCGCACCTTTCTTATACCAGCTCATTCCACGCTTCTCAAATCTTCTGGCAACTGTGATATCTACCGTCTTTTCTACAGGTCCAGATCCATAGCCACCTACCTTCGGGATATTTTCAATCCAATCAAGATTGTTCTTCACATAATTCATAACCTCTGCTATCTCCTCAATCTTCTCAGGGTCTTTTGAACGTAATCCTTCCTCCATAAGTCTCTTTATAATCTCTCTTGCATTTCCTTCTAAGGCTAAACCTTTCAAAGACTCTGTGAGCGCCTCTTTCTCTTTTCCCAAAACATTTTTCAATTCCCTTTCTAAATGCCAGATATCTAAAATCCCAATTGCCTCCGGAAAGTAATTGTCCTTCAGGGTTCGAACCCATCTTGCTCCATCTCCGATGAAAAAGACCCTCCTTGCCTTCAAAACTCCTTGTTTGACACATTCAAGAAAGAATTTCTCCCCGAATGCCTCTACACCTTCAATGGAAGCATAGCTTTTTTATCCATTAACCATATCCTGTCTTTTGATACTAAAACCCTTTGGCTGAAACTTGCCCCAACTTTGCATTCCATCCATTCTTTACTTTCACGATCGTTTATACCTGTACCATCCACCTGGATATAGAGTACCTCAGGAGGTTTACCGGTAAACTCACCCGCATTTGCTCCCTCCTCAAAAACATTCCGCCTTTTTTCCTCTTCCCACTGCTGTATCTTTCTGCCTTCCTCTAATGCCAGATAATGAATATGTCCCCTGCTGACTTCCAACCCCGTGAATTTCTTCAAAAAATCCGAAGCCTTCTCATAGCTTACCTCAATGGCTGTCCACAACACCCTTTTAACTACTCCTAAGGTGCACTTCCTTTGAGGTTCAAGCCCTAAGGCCCCATCTAATGGATAAAATTCCTTAAAACACGCCTTACACCTAAACCGCTTTCTCTTGAAATCTATTTCCCCTAAAAGCATCTCTATCTTCCTTCTATTGACCCCCTTCTGAATGGCTGACCCACCACAGTTGGGACATCTTATCTCCTTCTTAAGAACCTCCTCTTCAAGAACCTTTAGAACAATAGCTGTTATTTTCTTGAAAACTTCCTCCCTTTTCTTTAAAAGTTCATCTTCGTTAGCATCACCTTTTCCGTGATAGGTCACGCAGCATATCTAACAAACTTTCT
>CAYOJI010000080.1:0-8868 GCA_964404225.1 uncultured Nitrospiraceae bacterium | reverse complement strand
GTCAATTTTGTGGAAACAATACCTTTTCAGCGAGATTATTTTTGAGGAAAGGCGTACCCTTGACCAAATAGTCCTTATTGTGCTAATTTCCAAAGTCTATATTACGATTCAAAAGGACGATATAATGCAGGAGGATTCTTATGTTAAAACGTTATCTTTTAGCGCCTGGTCCTACGCCTGTCCCTTCCAATGTTCTTTTATCTATGGCATCTCCTATAATTCATCACCGTTCACCCGATTTTTTGCCTATCCTTGATTCAGCAAAAAAAGGACTAAAATGGTTATACCAAACAAATAATGATGTTTTAATATTGTGCTCAACGGGAACAGGAGGTATGGTTGGTGCTGTAAACAATTTCTTCAATCAGGGAGACAAAGTTCTCGTTATAAACGGAGGAAAATTTGGCGAAAGATGGACAAAAATATGCAGGGCTTATAACCTCAACGTAGATGAAATTATTGTTGAATGGGGGCGTGCCGTTCATCCTGAAGAGGTGGAAAGATATTTGCAGAAAAATAAGGATACAAAAGGGGTATTTGTCCAGGCATCAGAAACTTCAACGGGTGTCTATCACGATATTCAAGCCATTGCTTCCATCGTTAAAAAATTTTCAGATACCCTGCTTATAGTAGATGCTATTAGTGCGCTTGTTGCCCATGATTTAAAAACAGATGAGTGGGGTATAGATATCATGATAGGCGGTTCTCAGAAGGGCCTCATGCTACCACCAGGAATTGCTTTTGTAAGTGTGAGTGAAAAGGCATGGGCAAAGGCAGAAACTTGTAATTTACCCAAATTTTATTTTAATTTTAAAAAAGAAAGGGAAAATTTAGCAAAAAATCAGACTCATTTTACTTCACCTGTTACCTTGATTATTGGACTTAATGAAAGTTTGAAGATGTTAAAAGCCGAAGGTCTTGAAAACATTTTTAAAAGACATGAAATACTTGCAAATGCAACACGAGAAGCAGTAAAAGCCTTGGGGTTGGAACTTTATGCTAAAGAATCTCCTTCAAATTCAGTAACAGCAGTAGTAGCACCATCGGGAATAGATGGACAAGCTATATATAAAGAACTTAGAGAGAAGTATGGTATAACTGCTGCTGGAGGGCAAGACAGAGCAAGAGGAAAGATTTTTAGAATTGCACATTTAGGGTATGCAGATAGATTCGATATTATAACTGCAATTGCAGGAATTGAAATGGTTCTAAAAGGCATGGGATATCCAATAAAATTAGGCACAGGAGTAGCTGTTGCGCAAGAACTCTTAATGGCCTAGGAGGATCAATGAAAGTTCTTATCAGTGACAATATTTCACCAAAATGTACAGAAATACTTAAAAATGCAGGGCTAAAAGTTGATGTTAAGACGGATTTAAAACCCGATGAATTAAAGAATTGTATCGGTGAATATCATGGACTAATTATCAGGTCTGCTACAAAAGTTACTGCAGATATAATTAATGCAGCAAAAAATCTTAAGGTTATTGGGCGAGCAGGTTCGGGACTTGATAATGTTGATAAAGTTACTGCTACAAAAAGAGGCATTGTTGTTATGAACACGCCCGGTGGAAATACAATTACTACAGCGGAACATACTATTGCCTTGATTGTATCGCTTGCAAGATTGATCCCACAGGCTACGATGTCAATGAAATCTGGCAAATGGGAGAAAAAGAAGTTTATGGGGGTAGAACTTTTCAATAAAACGCTGGGGATCATAGGTATCGGCAATATAGGAAGTCAAGTTGCTAAAAGGATGCAGGGATTTGCTATGAACATAATTGCGTATGATCCTTTTCTAAGTGAAGACAAAGCAAAAAATATGGGTGTTGAAAAAGTTGAGTTTGAGGATTTATTAAGACGCTCCGATTTTATTACGATACACACCCCATTAACACCTGAAACAAAAAATATGATAAATAAGGATACGATTAAATTGATGAAAACTGGAGTGAGGATAATAAACTGCGCAAGGGGTGGTATTATCAATGAAACCGATCTCTATGATGCGCTTGTAGAAGGTAAAGTAGCAGGAGCTGCATTAGATGTGTTTGAAAAAGAACCGCCTTCTGATAGTCCTCTTATTAAACTCGATAATGTGATTTGTACACCTCATCTTGGCGCTTCAACAAAAGAGGCTCAGGAAAACGTTGCAATTGCCATTGCTGAACAAATTGTAGATTATCTTGTACATAATATTATAAGAAACGCTGTCAACTTCCCTTCTATTCCTGCTGATCAGATTACAAGGCTTCAGCCTTATATTAATCTTGCCGAAAAACTGGGAGGATTTGCCTCACAAATCTTTGAAGGCGGAGTTACGGAATTGACTATAGAATATCAAGGTGATGCAGCAACGATAAATACCGCTCCTGTTACAATAGCAGTAATAAAAGGCTTCTTAACCCCGATCCTCGAAGAAACCGTTAATTTTGTAAATGCACCAGTGATTGCAAAAGAACGTGGCATAGAAGTAAAGGAAATAAAAAGCTCTGATGAAAGTGATTATCAAAGCCTAATAGGACTTAGACTTAAAGCTAAAGACAAAGAGAGTTATTTTGCAGGTACACTCTTTAGCAAAAAGGATCCACGTATTGTTGCAATCGACAATTTTAAAGTCGAAATTGTACCCGAAGGGGAACTTCTATTTATGTATAATAACGATAAACCCGGTGTAATTGGAAATATTGGAACACTTCTTGGAAAAAATGATATAAATATTGCGAGGATGCATTTTGGTAGAGAGACACCCGGCGGTATGGCAATTTCGGTTGTGAGTATCGATACCGCTGCATCTGCAGAATTATTAGACGAAATAAAAAGACTGCCAAATATTCTTTCTGTTAAACAGATAAGACTATAAATAATATTAAAGAGGTAATTTCATGGCTAATGTAATAATAGTAGGATTGCAATGGGGAGACGAAGGTAAGGGTAAAATCGTTGATTACTTATCCAAAAATGCTGATGTTGTTGCAAGATATCAGGGAGGGCATAATGCTGGTCATACAGTAGTCATCAATAATGAAAAATTTATACTCCATCTGATCCCTTCGGGAATCTTATATAAGGATAAAATATGCATTATAGGTAATGGAGTTGTTGTTGATCCTGCAGCTCTTATAGAAGAAATCAATGGTTTAAAACAGAGAGGGGTAGAAATAAATAAAAACCTTTTTTTGAGCAAAAATGCTCATCTTATAATGCCATATCATATTGTTATGGATAGAGAAAACGAAAGACTTAGGGGAGCGAAAAGTATCGGAACGACAGGCCGCGGTATAGGTCCTGCCTATTGTGACAAGGTAAGTAGGTCAGGGATTAGGATTGTAGATCTTCTTAATCCAAAATTATTTAAAGAAAAATTAAAATCAAATCTTTTCTATGTCAACTTCTTACTCGAAAATTTATATAAGGTTCAGAAACTTGATATCGAATCAATATACAAAGAATATATGGGATATGCAGAAAAACTTGAAGAATATATTTCTGATACAGATATTATCATTAACAGAATGATCTCTGAGAATAAAAACGTCCTGTTCGAAGGTGCTCAAGGAACACTGTTGGACATAGACCATGGTACATATCCATATGTTACTTCATCAAATGCTATAGCGGGGGGTGCTTGCACAGGATTAGGAATAGGACCTACCAAAATTTCTAAGGTCATTGGCGTAGTTAAAGCTTACACAACAAGGGTAGGAGGCGGGCCTTTTCCTACAGAGATAAAAGATTCTTTAGGGGATAAAATTAGGGAAAAAGGAGGAGAATACGGTGCAACTACGGGTAGGCCAAGAAGGTGTGGATGGATTGATCTTGTTATACTTCGGCATTCTGTCATGATTAATGGTATTACAGGTATAGCAATAACTAAGCTCGATATCCTTGATGATTTAGATGTAATAAAAATATGTACATCATACAGATATAATGGGAAAATCTTTTATGATTTTCCAAAAGAGAGCAACATATTTGAAAAGTGTGAACCTATATATGAAGAGGTAGAAGGTTGGAAAACAAACACATCTGGTATAAAAGTTTTTGATCAACTTCCTCGAGCAGCTAAAGCATATATAAAAAAAATAGAAAGTATGTTGGGTATAGAAGTAAATTTGATCTCTACAGGTCAAAGAAGAGATGAACTAATAGAATTAAAATGTCCGTTCTAATGGCAAAAGAAAAATTTCAAAGGCATAAAAGATTTACTAAAAGATTAGAAGTAACATTTGGTACCGGAGAATTAACTTACAGAGGCATATTAAGCAATTTTTCTGAAAGTGGTCTTTTTGTGAGAACAAATCGCGGCTTTTCACCAAATACCGTTATCGATATAGAAATCGTACTACCGGACAACAAGATTTCTCGCTTAAAGGGTATTGTAAAAAGAACTATTAAAAGACCTGTATCTACAGTTAAAAATGGTATGGGTATAGAGCTGATAGAGAAAGACAAAGCTTATTTGAACTTTCTCAAGTCGTTTACAGCACAAGAAGAAAACGAGGGGAAAGAAAATCTTGTCCCTGAAACCTCTAAAATCATCTCTTGTAAAAAATGTGGAGTAAAAAATAAGGTTTTGGTTGATAAGATTTATAAGAATCCAAGATGTGGTAAATGCGGAACACCTCTCATTATAAACACGACCTAATATCAAGATTATTAAATATCTTATATCCATCAAAATGTCCTTCATGTGGTAAACAAAGTGATACAATATCTTATTCACCAATCTGCCGCTCATGCTGGTCAAAGATTAACAGATATAAAGGATATGCGTGTAAGATATGTGCCTTACCACTTTCCTCAGAGTATTCAAAAATCTGCGGACAGTGTATTAGAAAACCTCCTCCATTTTCCAAAGTTATAAGTTACGGACTCTACGAAGGGGTCTTGGCAGAAGCAATAAATCAGCTCAAATTCTATGGAGTTAAAAACCTTTCAAGACCATTGGGAAAATTATTTTTGCATATAGATCTTCCCGAAGTGGATGGAATATTACCAGTACCTTTGAGTTTAGAAAGATTAAGGGAGAGGGGTTTTAATCAATCTTTACTGATAGCAAGAGAAATATCAAAAAGAAAAAGTATCCCCCTTTTAGTGGATATTTTATTAAAGAAAAAAGATACCCCTCCCCAGACACAACTACCTGCAAAAGAAAGATTCTTAAATGTTAAAAATGCCTTTGAAGTAAGAAAAGATATTAAAGGTCTCAGACTATTTCTTGTTGACGATGTGATGACAACTGGTGCAACTGTTACAGAATGTGCAAAGCAGCTTATTAACGGAGGGGCTAAAGAGGTCATAGTCCTAACACTTGCAAGAGCAAAACAAATATGAGTTAAAAATGAAATGGTACGAAATAAAAATCAATGCCCACCTTTCAATTTTAGAATCTTTATACAATTTCCTCTGGACATATGTAAACGGACTTGCGATAAAAAAATCAGATAAAGGCTTTATTGTTAAAGCATTTATTTTTTCTTCATCCCCTGACCATATATTTAAAAAAATCAAAAAGTTTTTGCATATACAGACAAAAGGTTTAAGGATTGAATATCCAGATGCTTCACTAATCTGTACAAATCTATCTTCAAATAATGATTTTATTATTGTACCATCACCTGCAACCTACATCCCTCCTTTTGGCATTCCTCTTTTAATTCAGAGAGGGAGGGCTTTCGGCATAGGTAGTCATCCATGTACAATTTATTGTCTTGAAGCCTTAAAAACAATAGCGGATATCTATCCACTAAATTATTTTAAAACTAAAATCCTTGATGCCGGAACGGGAACAGGCATTTTATCAATTGCAGCAGGTAAATTGGGAGCAACTAATATAACAGGAGTTGATATAAACGCTGAATTTATAAAGGAAGCTAAAGAGAATATTTTGTTAAATGGTTTGTATGGCGTAATCGATCTTTTTCATTGTCCAGTTGAAGATATTCAAGGCCAATTTAATTTAATATTTGCTAATTTGTATGGTTCATTACTCCAAAAAATATCTTCCCTTTTGGCAAGACTTTTAATTTCTGATGGCTGGCTCATTGTAGGCGGGATAAATTTACTCCAAAGTAAAATAGTTGTCTCATCCTTCGAATCATATGGATTAAGGGAGTTTAATCATTATTCCGATGAAGAATGGTATGTTGCTATTTTGAAGAAATGATGCTACCGAATAAAATTTTCGAGTAATTAAAAATTTTTTGTTAAAATAGAAATATTTTCCTGTATATTAGAGGTATAGTTATGATTGATTTACATACTCATAGTCTTTTTAGTGATGGTGAATTGATACCCTCAGAATTAATTAGAAGGGCTGAAGCTATAGGATATAAGGCTATTGCTATTACAGATCATGTTGATTCATCGAATATCGATTTTGTAATTCCTAAAATAGTACATGCAATCAAAAAGTTAAAGGATTTTATTTCAATAGAAGCAATACCCGGTGCCGAAATTACCCATGCTCCTCCCAATATCATTCCTGAATTAATAAAAGAAGCAAGAAATCTTGGTGCAAAAATAGTAGTAGTTCATGGAGAAACTCTTGTAGAACCTGTTACGAGTGGTACAAATAGAGCTGCGATAGAGGGTTTAGCAGACATTCTAGCTCACCCTGGTCTGATATCCGAAGAAGATCTCCTTTTTGCAAAAGAGAGAGGGGTAACGCTTGAAATAACATCGCGTAAAGGGCATTCCCTTTCTAACGGATATGTTGCGAAAGAAGCTATTAGATTTGGCGTTCCTCTGTGTATAAACACCGATGCCCATAGTCCATCAGACTTAATAACAAAAGAATTTGCAATAAATATTCTACTTGCATCAGGTATAGAAAAAAATCGTATTAATTCAGTCTTTGAAAACTCTAAAGTAATCGTTGAAAAATCTTTAAGGAGGGAATAATGCCAAAAGTTATAAAAAAGCGGGTTCAGAAAAAAGACTTACCAACAGAAGAAGATTTAAAAGAAAAATTATCTAATATAAAAGAAACAATAAGGCAGCGGCAGAAAAGACTTTTGATTTTTACAGTGGTAATCTTTGGTGTTCTTATAAGTGTTTTGAGCTTTTTTTTATACTCTCATAACTTGCAAAAAAAATCTGAGACTTTTGAATACGAGGCATATAAAATTTTCCATAATATTACTAATGCAAAATTTGAAAATCAACAAGAACAATATAAAAAGGCTTTAGAATTATTTAAAAAGGCCTATAACACTAAAAAATCGCCTACATCACTTTTTTACATAGCAGCATGCTATTACGAACTCCACAATTATGATGATTCACTGAAGACTCTAAAAGATTTTTTAAAAAGATATTCAGATAAAAAAACCCTCACACCACTTGCTTATCAGAAGATATCAATGATTTATATCAAAAAGAACAATCCTGAAGAAGCAATAAAAACATTGGAAAATCTTTATAAATCTGAAAATGCTATTTTTAAGGATTTCGCGATCATGGAATACGGTAAGGTTCTTGAGAGAATGGGTAAGCATCAAGAGGCAAATCAAAAATATAAAGAATTGATCGAAAGATTTCCTAAATCGCCATTTTCTGAAGAAGCAAAAACAAAATTATTTTCAAGAGAAAAGCAAGGTTAGATACTTCTCTTTTTAGATTTTATCTTCTTTTTTATATATTTATAGGATTTATGCTTATAAGACGCCTTTTTCACAATTTTTTTATCATCTAAATACATTTTAAATTTATCTTTAGGCGGTAAAAAAATCTTCATGCCCGTTTTTAATGGAATACCTTTTTCCAAAGAGTTCAAGTCAAGAATAACTTGTATTGGGATGCCGGTCTTTTTTGAAATCTTTGTAAAGGTATCTCCTTTTTTGACTTTATATGTATCTATTGAAAAACGTTTATTCTCGGGAAATTTCTCAAGATTCTTAATAAAGGCTTCCTTTTTTCCTGCAGGAATTCTTAGCGTATATTCAGAAACATCAGGAGGGGTGCACCATCTCCTAAGCTCAGGATTTAATTCTTTTATGACTATTAAGGAAGTCTCAGCACATTGAGCAATAACATCGAGATCCAGCGGTGATGTTATTGTTACGGTGTCATATTCGAGTGAAGGATGAAATTCGAGGTTATCAAAACCGTATTCATCTGGGTTATTTGCAATTAAAGCCGCAGCAATAAATTTCGGGACATAATTTTTGGTCTCAGGTTTTATATAGTCTGTTTTAACAAGTTCCCAATAATTATCTGTGTTCGTTTTATTTAGTGCCTTCAAAATCTTCCCTTCTCCAGCATTATATGCAGCCATAGCAAGATCCCACGAACCAAACATTTCATAAAGATCTTTTAGATAATTTGCGGCTGCCCATGTTGATTTTTCAGGGTCCCTTCTTTCATCTTTCCACCAATTTATCTCAAGGCCATATCTTTTCGCTGTAGAAGCTATGAACTGCCAATATCCTACTGCTCGAGCCCTTGAATAAGCGTTAGGATTAAAGCCACTTTCGATTAGAGGCAAAAAAACCATCTCTTCAGGAATATTGTTTTCCCTCAATATGTTTTTCATCATGTCAATGTATTTACCAGATCTACTAAGCCATAAAGAAAATTTTTCTTTTATTTTCTCGGTAAAAAATTCAATGTGCTTTTTTATTGCTTCAAGAGCAAAACTACTATATGAATAATCACTTAAAATAGTGGAAGAATCAACTGTTCTATTTGGTAGAGAGGCTATAATTGGTTCAGAATGTGTTGGTTGTTCTACATTAGTTGCAATAGCAGGAAAGGCAACGAGCAGAAAAATTAACTGGATAATTAAATAACAAAACTTAAACATAACAGCAAATTTTTTAGCTTAAATGACGTTTATTTGTCAAGAAAAAAGTGCGATAT
>CAYOJI010000079.1:0-9010 GCA_964404225.1 uncultured Nitrospiraceae bacterium | reverse complement strand
ACATCTGTAAGTGAGATGTTACAGAGTCTTAATTTTTCAAAGGCAGACAACAGTTATTATCAGAAACTAAGATATTACCTTTCGCCTGATCTATTAATAATGGATGAATTGGGTTTTAAGAAACTTCCCGATTACGGTGCAGATGATTTCTTTGAGGTCATATCAAAGAGATATGAAAATGGCTCAGTAATAATTAGCACAAATAAGAGTTTTGAACAATGGATGGATATATTCTCTGATAATGTACTTTCATCAGCTATTATAGACAGGATAGCCCATCACTGTACAGTTATCAAAATAAACGGACAGAGTTACAGAACAAAAAACCTGAAAAAGAAAGGAGGTGATGGATAGTAATAAAAGAGTAAAATGTTACTTTTTAGGGGATAGTAGAATATGGGTTAGCCAAAAATAATCGATTTTGGGGCATTTGGTGAGGTCAATTTAAGAGAATCTTGTCTTAAATCTTAACTATGGAATTTTAAAGGCCCGAACCTATGGAATTTACCTTGACTTTGAGGTGAATTCATCATAATGCCAAACCATATTCATGGTATAATTATAATTACCAACGTAGGGGCAATTCATGAATTGCCCCTACAAAATTCGCCACAACAAATGCCCGAACCAATAAAAAAACGACAATTGATGACCATACCAAAAATAATTGGTCGATTTAAAATGAACACCGCAAAACAAATCAATCAATTACGCAACACACCCGGTTTACCCCTTTGGCAACGAAATTATTACGAATACATAATCCGAAACGAAATAGAATTAAACAAAATCAAAGAATACCTCATAAACAACCCCTTAAAATGGGAACTTGACATTGAAAACCCAAAACGGAAAAAAGAATACAAAGATATAACAGACTATTTCGAGGAGATTTTAAAAAGTTCAATATAAATACTTTATGTACGTAAATATTACAGTTATTGACTTTAAGTTCTAAAAAAAGTATTATTTAATTAGTAAGCAGAGTATAAATATTAACTAATTTTAGTAGGAGATAATAATGTTTGAGAAGTTTACAGAGCGTGGAAGAAAAATAATAATCTACGCTAAGGAAGAAGCAGAAAAAAGACAAAATGATTATCTCGGGACAGAACATCTCTTAATTGCTGTCTTAAAAGAAGAAGACGGACTCCCTGTAGCAATCCTCAAAAGAATGGGCATAACTCCTGAAGAAGTCCGACTCGAGATAGAAAGAAATCTCCCACAGGGAACTAATATAATGACCTTTGGTGACATTCCATTTACCCCTCGAGCAAAAAAAGTTCTTGAACTTGCAGTAGAAGAAGCACGCCTTCTTGGTCACAATTATATTGGTAGTGAACACATCTTCCTTGGCTTAATAAGAGAAGAGGAAGGTATAGGTGGAAAGATTTTACGAAGCTTTGGAGCAAACCTACTTGGAGCAAGACAGTTAACAATTAATTTTTCTATAAGAGCACATTCTCACGTTAGAGAAAAAAGGAGCACAACACCAGCACTAGATGAGTTTGGTAGAGACCTTACTCAACTGGCAAAAGAGGGAAAACTTGATCCAGTTATTAGTAGAGAAGATGAAATAGAGCGTCTGGTTCAGATTCTCGGCAGGAGGATAAAAAATAATCCCGTAATTATCGGTGAACCAGGAGTGGGGAAAACCGCGATTGTTGAAGGTCTTGCTCAAAAAATAGTGTCAGGTAACGTACCCGATAGTCTTTTAGGAAAAAGAATTGTTTCTCTGGATCTTGGTGCATTAATTGCAGGTACAAAATATAGAGGTCAGTTTGAAGAAAGACTTAAAATAGTAATGAAAGAGATTATACAATCTGATAATGTTATTCTCTTTATTGATGAATTACATACACTTATCGGAGCAGGTGCTGCTGAAGGTTCAGTCGATGCATCGAGTATGCTTAAACCTGCTCTTTCAAGAGGCGAGATTCAGTGTATTGGGGCTACTACGCCAGATGAATACAGAAAATATATCGAAAAAGATGGGGCTTTAGAACGTCGTTTCCAACCTATTAATGTCCAACCACCAAGCGTTGAGAGCACAATAAATATCTTAAAGGGTCTTAGACCAAGATATGAGGCTTTCCATAAAGTCAAAATAACTGATGCTGCTATTGAAGCTGCTGCGAGATTATCTGACAGATATATTGCTGATAGATTCTTACCTGACAAAGCAATTGATGTGATAGACGAAACAGGTTCAAGAATTAAACTTAAAAGATATACTCCGCCCACTGAATTGAAAGAACTCGAAACAGATATTCAGAGATTTTCTAAGGAGAAGAATCTTTATATAAAATTACATGATCTTGAAAAAGCTTCATCTGTCCGATTAGAAGAAGAGAGGCTGAAGAGACTTTATGAACAGTTACATAGACAATGGTTAGATAATCTGAATAAAGATATTCCTTATGTAAATGAAGAAGATATTGAATATACAGTTTCTAAAATGACAGGGATCCCTCTTTCTAAGCTTGAAGAAAAAGAGTCCGAAAAATTGATTAAGATGGAAGAAAATCTTCATAGGAGAATTATTGGTCAAGAAGAGGCTATAAAAGCGGTTTCAAGGGCTATAAGAAGATCGAGAGCTGGACTTAAATCAAATAGAAAACCGATAGGTTCCTTTTTCTTCTTGGGACCTACTGGCGTTGGTAAAACTGAACTTGCAAAGGCATTAGCTTGGTTTTTATTCAATGATGAAAATTCACTTATAAAAATAGATATGTCTGAATACATGGAGAGATTTAATGTCTCGAGGTTAACGGGTGCACCGCCAGGTTATGTTGGTTACGAAGAAGGTGGACAATTAACAGAAAGAATAAGGAAAAAACCCTATTCTGTAGTTTTGTTCGACGAAATAGAAAAAGCGCATCCTGATGTGTTCAACATTCTTTTACAGGTCCTCGATGAAGGGGTTTTAACAGATAGTTTTGGAAGGAAGGTAGATTTTAAAAATACTGTGATTATAATGACATCAAATCTTGGAGCTAGGGCTATTGAAAAAGCAACTCCTTTAGGTTTTCAGATTAATAAATCAGAGGCTATTTATGAAAAGATAAAAGAAAATGTTTTAAATGAACTCAAAAAGACATTTAATCCTGAATTTTTGAATAGGGTGGATGAGATAGTTGTGTTCCATCCTTTAGAAAAAGAACATTTACTTTCTATTATTGATCTTCTTGTGGAAGAAACGAATAGAATGTTGCTTGAGAGAGAACTTATCATCGAGGTCTCAGATGAAGTTAAGGAATGGATACTGAAACAATACTATCAACCTGCTTACGGTGCAAGACCTATGAGAAGGGCTATTCAGAAAGTAATAGAGGATCCTCTCTCTGAAGAACTTTTAAAGGGCAGATTTAAAGGTGTACATAAAATTAAGGTTGTTCTCGAAGGTGAAAAGATTACATTTGTGGGTGCAGAAGAAGCGGTTCCAATCTTATCACGTACAAACTGAATAATTTTTTTTATATCACACCAAGTTTAAGAAAATTGAGGAGAAAGAAAATTTTGTTTTCTGATGAAATATAAAGCTACTATTTTAATATCCATTTTTTTGTCTGTACTCATCTTTGCAGTTTTTTTAATATACCAAAGAGATAAGCATGAGATTATTTCAACAGGCAAGTTAGCCCTTGATATCGAACTTGTTGATGTATATAAAAATAAGCTAAATCTTTCTGACCTCAAGGGCAAGGTTGTATTTATAAATTTTTGGGCAACATGGTGCCAGTCGTGTATAGATGAAATGCCTTCTATTGAAAGACTTTACAGATATTTTTCAAAAAATCCAGAATTCAGAGTTATAACAGTTGTATATAGAGATAGCGGTAGTAATGCATTAAATTATATGAAGGAAAATGGATATACCTTCCCTTTATATTTTAATCCTGATGATAAGGCGGCTAAAAAATTTGGAATAACAGGTGTACCAGAATCTTTTATAATAGACAAGAAAGGAATTTTAAGAAAAAAAATAATAGGGCCTGAGAGATGGGATTCTCCCTATGTTTTTGAGATGTTTAAAACACTTTTGAATGAACCCGTATAGAGGTCAGAAGTTGCTTTTATAAAAGTTTTTTGATGGGGAAAATTAAACCACCTGAACCTGCACTTCTTTTTATAGGTACACTTTATTCAGACAATTCGATTTTTAATCAAGCCTTGACCCTGCTTGAAGACAATTTTGGTAATATCTTGTTTTTAAGTCCTTCAATAAATTGGAATTATTCTTCATATTATAAAGATGAACTTGGCTGGCCCATATTCAGACAATTTGTTTTCTTTGAGGATCTTATAGATCCAAGCACCCTTCCCGAGATAAAAATTCAGACTAATAAGATTGAAGGCATCTTGTCCTTTGAAAATAAAAGACGTATTAATTTAGACCCCGGGTATCTTACATTATCAAAAATAGTACTTGCTTCAACAAAAAATTATGCACATCGTATTTATTTAGGTAAAGGAATTTATGCTGAAATAACCCTTATATACAAAGGTGGAACTTATATACCTCATATTTTTACATACAAAGATTATCAAGAAAAGGGTTATATAGATATATTTCTCAATATGAGAGAAAAATTAAAACAGATGATCCAATGATGGTTTGAGAAATAAAAATCAAATATTTTATAATTTAAAAATTTTTAAGGAAAAGACTATTATGTTATTAAGATTATTAATTTTCTTATTAATTTTTTTATTTATTCAAAATGTGCAAGCATCTATTCTACTGGATCGAATAGTAGCGGTAGTGAATAAAGAGGTTATAACTTGGAGTGAATTATATAAAATGATGGAATATGAAGCGGCAGATAAAATAAGGGCACTGAATGAACAGGAGCGTCTTAAAATTTTTAAAGATAATGAGAAGATATTTCTTGAACAACTTATTGATCAAAAATTACAGATTCAAGAGGCTAAAGGACTCGGATATGAAGTTTCAAAAGAAGAATTAAATGAAGCCATAGAAAATATTAAAAATAAATATTCCTTAACCGATGACGATTTTGAAGCATCTTTAAAGAAGGAAGGCATGACCTTCGAGGAATATAAGGAAAGATTGTCAGAACAGATACTTATCAGTAAATTTGTAAATCGGCAGATTCGTAATAAGATAGTTGTTTCGGATGAAGAAATAAAAAGATATATTGAGTCAAATAAAGATAAATTTGATAATATCGAGACCTTCAGAATCAGGCAAATCTTTTTTAAAAAACCACGAGATGAAGCGGATAAAATTAAGATAGAAGAAAAGGCTAAATTAATTTTGAGAAAATTAAAAGAAGGGGAAGATTTTTCAACCTTGGCAAAAGAATATTCAGATGACCCCTCAGCTAAAACGGGAGGTGAGCTTGGATTGATAAAAAAGAATCTCTTAGCAAACGAATTTATCGAGGTGCTTTCTAACTTAAAAGTTGGTGAAGTAAGCGAGCCTTTTTGGACAGACAAAGGTTTACATATAATAAAACTCGAAGAAAAATATATAGCCAAAAGTACTGAGGAAATTAAAGAGGATGTAAGACAACAATTGATGGAGACAAAATTTATCGAGAAATATCGAGATTACATCAAGAGTTTAAGAGAAAAAGCACGTATAGAGATAAGATTATAGAAAGTCTTTAAACTCTAAATCCAAAATCCTAAATTCTAAAACAATTAAAATTCAGACATAAAGATTTAAAAGTCTGAAAATCGAGGTGTGATGTGGCTATATTGAGACTGGGAATACTTGCGTCAGGAAGGGGTTCAAACTTTCAATCTATCATTGATGCAATAGATAATAAAACTCTTAATGCAGAGATAGCTATTTTAATAAGTGACAACCCTATTGCATATGCCATCGAGAGGGCAAAGAAACATGGTATCGAGTACAAAGTGATAAAACCTGACGAATTTTCTTCAAAGGATGAATTTTTTAAAATAATTGCCCAAGAGCTACAGAAAAGGTCTGTAGATTTAGTTATTCTTGCTGGCTTCATGAGGATTGTAAAGAGGCCTTTAATAGATGCTTACCCTAATCGCATAATGAATATACATCCTGCGCTTTTGCCATCTTTTCCCGGCTTGCATGGACAGAAACAGGCATTGGAATATGGAGTAAAGATTTCAGGATGCACAGTTCATTTTGTGGATGAAGGCATGGACACAGGCCCTATTATAATTCAGGCAGCGGTTCCTGTTTATCATGATGATACAGAGGAAACACTGTCAGAAAGGATTTTGAAGTTGGAACATAAAATATATCCCGAAGCTATACGTTTATTTTCTGAAGGAAGACTTGAAATACATGGTCGAATTGTTAGGGTTAAAGGTGATGTTTCTCTTGGAGATTTTATGGTTAATCCACCTTTACGAAAATAAATATTACAGTAAACAATTACTGCGCAAAGATGTTAAGGTGGCGTGAGAAAATGCCAAGTTTGTTGAACGCATAGAGATAGAAGATTTTAAAAAAGCAGTGATCAAGTGACCTGATTACATTTCCCTTCTTCCTTCAATAGCTTTGCTCAGGGTGACCTCATCTGCGAATTCTATATCCGCGCCGATAGGGAGCCCGTAAGCTATGCGTGTAACCTTAACGTTATAAGGCTTTAATATTTCTCTTATATATTGGGCGGTCATTTCACCTTTTGTATTGGGGTTAGTAGCAATAATTACTTCTTCTATAGAATCTTTTCTAATCCTGTTTAGAAGTTCTTTAATCTTGAGGCTTTCAGGTGTTATCCCATCAATGGGTGAGAGCGCTCCAAGAAGAACATGGTATAGACCGTTAAAAGATTTTGAACGTTCTATAACAAATATATTACTTGGCTCTTCAACAATACAAAGTTTACTTCTATCACGTGAGCTATTGCTACAAATATCACACACTTCATGTTCTGTTATGTTAAAACATTCTCTACAGAACCTTGCCTTTTCTTTTACTTCAATGATAGCTTTTGATATTCCCTTTGCATCCTCTTTTGACATTGTGAGTATAAAGAATGCAAGCCTCTGAGCAGTTTTCCTTCCTATCCCAGGAAGTTTTGTTAATTCATTTATGAGGTTTTCTAAAATGCCCTGTCCCATTTATTTGGTTATACTATTAATTTTATCCATAACCTCTTTAGAAGAACCTAAGATACCCTCTCTTTTAAAAACTATAATATTTTCGCCTTTTGCATCACGTTTTACAAATATAGTATAGGGGACACGAGGAGAACCTAATACCCTATGTGCCTCGAAATTATAATCTGTAAAAATGGGGTATATTACCTTATGTTCTTTTATAAATGTTTCTACTTCTTTTTTGTTATTTCCGACTGCTATCCCAATAATTTTTATTTTTCCTCTTAAGCCTGGGTTATTTTCGATTAAGGAATATACTTCGTTTAAAATTGGGACATTTCTGGGACAGCTTGTGCAATATGTACTCAAAATCTCAAAAATAAATACTGCCCCAGGAATATCTTTGACTGATACTCTATTTTTTCCAATAGATAAACCAAGATATGTTTTGAATTCATTTGTAAGTGTTTCCCGAAATATAAGCTCGGGAAAAAGTTCCCTTTCTACAACAGGTCTTTTTTCGGCAGCCGCTGGAATAACTAATAATAAATAGAGAATTAATAAATTGACAAGTAAACTACTTATTGAGTTTCTCCAATTCTTTAACCAATATTTCAAATTTTGGCCTTTTATTAATATCATGTATATCAATATAACGAATAATACCTTCTTTATCTATAATAAAAATTGCCCTTTCAGAAACACCATCAGTTCTTAAGATACCATATTTTTTCGATACCTCTCCATGTGGCCAGAAATCCGATAGCACTGGGAACCACAGTCCTCCCATTTCTTCTGTCCATGCATATAATGTTGGGATGTTATCTACAGTTATACCCAAAAGAATAGCATCGTTCTTATCGAAATATTCTTTTGCAATATTATAGCCAGGCCATTGATCTGAACATACGGGTGTCCATGCCGCTGGAACAAAAGAGATTACAACATTTTTTTTGCCACGGTATTGGCTAATGGATATTTTTTCACCTGATATCGATGGAAGGGTAAAATCAGGTGCTTTGTCTCCAACTCTTAATGTAGACTTGCTATCAATAGGTTTTAAAATTCCGGGGTTGTAGATTTTTCCTTTAAACTGTTCTGATACCCCATAAACTAATGATGAAAGGTAAGATAAGAATATCATTATTAAAAAAGAGAAGAGATAAAGATTTTTTTTGTTAAACATAATATTCACTCCCTTTAAGTTAATTAAATACAAAAGTTCTTTAAGAAAGTCATTCTATCTTTGATCAATACCAGCTTCTTTTATGATAAGATCAAGAAAGATTTTGGGATCTTCAATGGTTCCAACATTAGAATAAATGATCTTAGTTGAGCCATCATTATTAATTTGATAAACAAAGAAATATGGGGTCCTTACTTCTCCAATGCATTTATGAACAGAAAAGGATTCGTCAGGAAATAAAGGGAAAGGAACATCATATTTGTCTCTAAAAACATCAACCTCAAATTGGGTATTCCCTGCACCAATACCTATTATCTTTATTTTATCTTTGACGGCTTCATTTTTATCTATCAAATTATAAAGTTCATTGACTAAAGGAGCTTCTTTTTGACAATAAGGGCAATACATACTGAATATTTCAAGTATAACAAGATTAGCATTGATCTGAGATATTTTAAAAAAATCTTTTTCTTTTATGCCCAAATAATCTTTTTCTTCATCATTTTTTGGTACAGGAAGATTTATCTCAGGAAAAGGTTCTCCTTTTAGTGGTGTATTTGTTGTAGCATGGATTTCTGAAAAAGAAAATAAGAATAATAATACAGATAATATAAAAATAGCTCTTGTTTTAAACATTTTATTCTACCCCTTTAACTCTTTATTGTATTGTCCTTTATTTATATTTTTTTGTCAAGAAATTAAAAAAAATAGTTAGCATCACCTTTTCCGTGATAGGTCACGCAGCATATCTAACAAACTTTC
>CAYOJI010000078.1:7698-9145 GCA_964404225.1 uncultured Nitrospiraceae bacterium | reverse complement strand
ACCCCCGACCCGCTGATTACAAATCAGCTGCTCTGCCTGCTGAGCTACGGTGGCTTCGTTATAATCCCTTAAATAATCATATAGAATTCGAAATAGGCAGAAAAAGACAACAAAAACCCCTTTCATGAAATTCAAATTTAACATATTTAAATCAAATTTAGTCAATCTTGGAAAATAACAAATAATTATTATTATTTTGAATTTAAAATAAAATTCTACCTATTATATAATCTTTGTCGTAATATCTCAAATGTGAATATTCCGGTTGCGACTGATACATTTAATGAATTAATTTTCCCACTCATTGGGATCCTTGCTAAAATATTACATTTTTCTTTTACCGTCTTCCTTATTCCCTTGCCTTCGGAACCAATTACGAGAGCTAATGGTTTCTTTAAATCTATTTCCCAGAAATTTTTACCTGCATTGGCTTCAGCACCTATTATAGTTATCTCCATCTTTTTCATTGTAGAGATTGCGTGTTTTATATTAGGCACTATTGAGACCGGGACATACTCAACTGCCCCAGCAGAAACTTTTGATATCTTAGAATCTAAAGAAACTGATCTATACGATTGGATAATAATACCATGAACTCCAGCAGCATCTGCAACCCTCAGGATAGCACCAAAATTTCTTGGATCTTCAATACAATCAAGTATATAAAAAAGTGGTATCTCATTCTTTTCACGAGGAATATCAATTAGATCTTCAAGAGATATATATTTTTTTGATGATACCTCTGCAGCAATCCCTTGATTGCCTTTACCAAAAGATTTGTCAAAAAAAGAGCTATCCATAATTTTTAAGGGAATATTTTTTTCTTCTGCTATCTTCTTTATTTCAACAAGTCTTTCATATCTTTTCCGTGATAGAAAGATGCATTTTATTTCTCTTCCCGATTTAAGTGCTTCTTTTACGGGATTCAAGCCATAAATCCAGTTTTTATTAAACTCTAACCTTCCAATCTGTTCGGTCTTTTTTATCTTCAAGGATAATGCCTTTTTCTTCAAGTTCTTTTCTTATTGTATCCGCAAGAATCCAATCTTTATTTTTCCTTGCCTTTTGACGTTCCCTTATCTTTTCTAAAATATCCTCTTCGGTAAGTTCGATGTTCTTTGATTTCATAAGGGAAAGATACCATTCACGCGGCTTTTTATTGAAGATATTAAATATTTCCCCTATTTCTGAAAACAATTCTAAAGTTCTTAAAATAAGCTCCCTGTCGCGTAACCCAGAAGGATTTCTATCAAGAAATCTGTTAGTTTCTCTTATAAGCTCAAAGATATATCCAAAAGCAAGGGCAGTATTAAAGTCATCATCCATGGCTTTTTCGAAATTGTTTCTAAACGATTCAAGGTATTTTTTAAAAATTTTACCAGCATCTGAAAAATCATCTTTCTCGCTAATTCCTCCATCGAGAAACTCTTGAATTCTTGTAACTGTA
>CAYOJI010000078.1:0-7688 GCA_964404225.1 uncultured Nitrospiraceae bacterium | reverse complement strand
CTGTAGAATAGTATCTATTTAACGAACTTTCAGCCTCCCTTAGTTGTTCATCAGAAAACTCGATAGGACTTCTATAATGAGTTGATAACAGAAAAAATCTGACTACCTCGGGGTCAAATTTTTTAAGGACTTCCTTTATTGTAAAAAAATTGCCGAGTGATTTAGACATTTTTTCTTTGTCAATAGTTATAAAGCCATTGTGAATCCAATATCTTGCAAATGGTTTGCCTGTATAAGCTTCTGACTGAGCAATCTCATTTTCATGATGTGGGAAAAGTAAATCAGCTCCACCGCCGTGGATATCAAACGTTTCACCAAGGTGCTTAATGGACATTGCTGTGCATTCTATGTGCCAACCTGGCCTTCCACGCCCCCATGGGCTTTCCCAAAATGGTTCACCTTCTTTTGAGCTTTTCCACAATGCAAAATCCAGAGGGCTTCTCTTCCTTTCGTCAATTTCTACCCTTGCCCCAGCAAGCATCTCTTCGCGATTCCTTTTTGAAAGCTTGCCGTATCCAGGAAAACGTTCAACCGAAAAATAAACATCTCCATCTACTTCATATGCATACCCCTTATCAATTAAAACCTTAATGATTTCTATCATTTCAGAAATATGCTCTGTAGCCTTTGGTTCTACATCGGCTCTTTCAACACCAAGCATGTCCATATCTTTGTAATATTCCTCTATATACTTTTTTGCAATAAAATCCCATGTTACACCTTCCTGTTTCGCCCTTTTTATAATCTTGTCATCAATATCTGTAAAATTCCTGACATATTTAACTTCAAATCCTTTGTATTTAAGATATTTTTTTATGATATCAAAAACAATAGCACTTCGGGCGTGTCCTATATGGCAGTCGTCATAGACCGTTACCCCGCATGCATATATACCAACTTTATTAGGAGTTAAAGGAACAAAATCTTCTTTTGTACCACTCGAAGTATTAAATACTTTCATATTCCCATTTTTATATTATAAAGTGAAGTTTTCTGGCTAAAAGTTGGAGGTTTCAGCCAGCTTTTATATTAAAAGATTATACAATTTAAAAGATTATACAATATCTGACAAATAACTTTGTGGTATTATATAAAAACTATGAAAAACGATGCTGAATCTTTCGATCTTAAAAAAATGATAGCAGATTATATGGAGAACGGTTTTCTTGAAAATATAGTCGATATGTTTAAACATGATAAAACCTTATATAAATATGTAGGAGAATTATTGATTGACGAAAGGATAAGGGTACGGATAGGAGTTGCAGCACTTTTAGAAGCCCTAAAAGATGAAGACCCTGAAAATATCTTTCTTGCCATTCCTTATGTCGCTTCAGTTTTAAAAAATGAAAACCCCGTATTTAGGGGAGATGCTATTTATGTTCTTGGAATAATTGGGAATCATGATGTAATACCACTTATTAACGAAATGAGAATAGACGAAGATAAAGATGTTAGACAGATTGCAGAAGAAACATTAGAAGAAATCAAGTCTAAATCTTGAATAATTTTTAGACTGATCTAATTTAGCACTTGACAAAATATTATTGTATCTTACATATTTATTTTGAGACATTTATTTAATGTAATGTTATTATGTTGCTAGTGTCCTGTCTCGTAACTACGTCATTGCGTAGCGAAGCTAAGCAATCTCTTAGTATCCCTTCTTTGAGATTGATTCAGCTTTTCCGATAACTCTTCGGACCGCTTCACAAAGACTGTGGAGAAAAATCGTTCGAGACGCCACACTGGCATATATTTCAAGGAGGAGTAATGAGTAAGAGACTTTATGTAGGGAACATTTCGTTTAAGGCTACGGAGGAGGACGTGAGGAACTTGTTTGCTCAGACAGGAGAAGTCGTTTCTGTTAAACTTATTAAAGATCCGTCCACTGGAAAACTAAGAGGATTTGGCTTCGTGGAAATGGCTTCCACAGAGGACGCCAAAAAAGCAATATCAAGGTTAAATGGTAATGCCTTTATGAACAGAAACATCGTTGTAAATGAAGCAAAACCTCAAGAAAGGCGAGAAAGAAGCGGTTTTAGAGGAAAGGGAAGCCAAGGTATGAGAGGAGGTAGAAGGTAAGCTACGTTTATTTCCTTCTTTTTTATATAGTTAAGATTTTTTGAGAATCATAGCATTTGATGGAAGATTAAGCTCCTTACAAATTACATCGCACTTAGCTTGAAATAGAAAGAATATATTTTTCTGTGTTTCCATTAGGGTTTCGAAATTACCCTGACCTTTGCTTATAACCAGTTGAGACTTCCTAAACGTTTCCTGAAAGGATTGTGAGGTTAAATCAAGGATCGTACCTACAGCGTCAGAACCATTATCTATAACTTCGCATATCTCTGTAAGTCCTACTTCTTGAGCGTCCTCTATAGTACAATCGTTAATAACTGGTTCTCCTTTCACTACAGCTTTAATTTTTCTACCCTTTCTAATAAGTGTTTCAATAAGCAATTTGTCGAATACAATCTCTCCAGCATTATCGGTTAGATAGAGAATTTCAGTAGCCGAAAAAATAGCCTCCTTTAATAATTCATAGTCATCTTTAGCAAGATGATTATGAAGTGCCTTATTGATTGTGCCCTCAATGTCGATAGATGTAAAGATGCCAAAATCTATTACATTTCCAGCAATAGCAAGTCTTGTGCTTGTCCATAATGGATCTTCACTTTTTTCTATCATTGCCTTGAGAGAAGGAAACATCTCGAGGGCTATCTGATTATATCTTGATTTTATTTGTTTGAAAGGATCCTTTCCAAGCCCCTTTCTAATTCTTCTATGAATAAAAGTTGTTGTGAATGCAGGCGGCTTTTTTGTATCAGCATTCTGTATGTCCTCAAGTACACTCTTTAATATTTTCTCCTGCAAGGACTCGTCGCCAGTGCCAAGTCTCAAGGCAATAAGTGCCTGTCTGAGAAAACAAGGAAAACAATCAAGATGCACTTTCATCTATTACTTCTTATTAAGGTTTTTAACCTTGTCTTCTATCTCTTCAGACATCTTCTTTTTAAATCTTTTTAGCTTTGCTGCAAGAGTAGGTTCTTTTCGAGCAATAATCTGTGCTGAAAGTATCGCAGCATTCTTTGCACCAGCCTTCCCAATAGCCATTGTCGCTACCGGAACACCCGGAGGCATTTGAACCGTAGATAAAAGAGAATCAAGTCCATTTAACGGCGAACTATTGATAGGAACACCTATAACAGGAACTATAGTATGAGCAGCCACAACGCCCGCTAAATGTGCTGCCATGCCAGCACTTGCAATGATTACCTCAAATCCTTTCTCTTCAGCTTGAGATGCGAGTCTTATCGCGCGTTCGGGACTTCTGTGTGCAGAAGCGATTGTTAGTTCATAAGGGATACCAAACTCATCGAGCATTTTTGCAGCATCTTCTATGATTGGTAAATCAGAATCACTCCCTACAATTATTAAGACCTTTGAATTCATTATGCCCCCCAAAAATGATATTTTTAATTTTATTTTTTATCATGTTTTTTCAAAATACTCCGATGTCATTCCTGTAATAAAAACCTTTAAATTGTAAATT
Organism: uncultured Nitrospiraceae bacterium; assembly: GCA_964404225.1. Lineage (GTDB taxonomy): Bacteria > Nitrospirota > Thermodesulfovibrionia > Thermodesulfovibrionales > SM23-35 > Kmv42. Next base: position 4,129 of record CAYOJI010000078.1, on the reverse strand, counting down.
CTCAAGGGAATCATAGATCTTTGTTTGAGCTTTCTTTATATCTTTTCCGAGAGCAGTTAAACTTAACACCCTCCCACCGGTATTCACAATGTCTCCATTACTAAAAGATGTATTGTTATGGAATAAGAAGACATCCTTAACTTGCTTAATTTTATTAATATCTTTAATAGGAATTTTCTCCTTATAACTGTCAGGATAACCTTCCGAAACAATTACTATACATACAGAGGCTTCTTTTTTCCATTCTATAGTATCCATAATGTTCAGAAGTTTTTCCTCGATAGCAGCCATTATAATTTCTGTAAAATCTGTTTTTAGTCTTGGGAGAATAGTCTGTGCTTCTACATCGTTAAAGCAATAATTTATATCACATACGTAAGGAATCCCTTTGTTTATTATAATATCAATAGAGAAGATGCCTCGATATCTTATCCCTTCGATATTTAAGGCTTTTAAGAGGGGATTTAATATCTTTTTAATTATAATATCTTCAATCTCTTTATTTATATAGGTAACGGGACTGAAGGCACCCATACCAGAAGTACAAGGTCCTTTATCTCCATCAAATAAATGAATATATTTATACACGCTTGTTAAAGGGGCAACTGTTTTCCCATCAGTTAAAGCTACAAAAGTAAATTTATCTCCTTCGATTTTATCCTCTATTATTATTTTTTCTTCAGTATTAGCGAAAAGCCTCTTATTAACAAGGTCCTTCAAAAAATCTAATGCTTTTTCTACTGTTAAAGCCTCAAACATATTATTTTCAAAAGAGGTATTATCCCTCTTTATAATTAAAGGAGCACCCTTTAATCCTATATAATCCTGTGCATGTATATAAGAAGTAAAGACTTTAAATTCTGGAAGTGGAATACGGTAAAGCCTAAGCAGGTTTTTTGAGAAAGCCCTACTTTCCATCAAATCAATCGAATTTTTCTCAGGTCCAAATATTTTACAACCTTCCCTTTTAAAAGCATCGACTATACCTTTTGAAACAGCTTTACCACCACATACTATTGTAAAGTCAATCCATTCATATTTAACAAAATCAATTAAGGTAGTGAAATCCTGAGAATCGACGTCTATACATTCTGCAATCTCAGATATCCCTGAGTTACCACGACAGCAATAGATTTTTTTAATATGTCTACTTTGATGTAGTTTCCATACTATAGCATGTTCTTTCCCCCCATCTCCGATAACGAGTGCCTTCATCTTGTCCTCAAAATTTCTAAATTCTAAGCACTAAATACTAAACAATGTCTAAATTTTATTAATAATGAAATCCAAGGCTGTTTAAAACATTGGTAATTTAAATCTGTTGAGAATTTCGAATTTAGAATATTATTAGTGTCCCTCAATCAGAAATTTCTCGGCAATTTTTTCAAGGTAATCAGCAATTATTGAATCATATCTCGATGTATGTCTGAAAACCTTTTTTGCAAGTTCAAGCCTCGTCTTATAACTTACATCTCCATTCATGCTTTTCATTTCTTCTAAGACACTTTTATAATCAGAAGGCTCTATTATAACAACTACATCTTGAAAATTCTTCGAAGAAGAGCGTAACATCGCAGGTCCACCTATATCTATATTTTCAATAGCCTCCTTTAATGAAACATCTGGTTTAGAGATAGTTGCTTCGAAAGGATAGAGATTTATGACTACCATATCTATTGTTTCAATGCCATATTTCTTTATCTCTTCCATGTCTTTTGGATTATTTCTTCTCGAAAGTAATCCACCATGAATTTTTGGATGTAAGGTTTTTACCCTTCCATCCAACATTTCGGGGAAACCAGTATATTCTGACACATCCTTTACCGGTATACCTGCTTCTCTTAAAGTCTTTGCCGTTCCGCCTGTTGAAAGAATCTCTATGTCCATTGATTTAAGTTCCTTTGCAAACTCGACAATACCTTTTTTATCAAATACACTTATTAATGCTCTTTTAATCCTTGACATATAACCTCCTCTCTAAATTCAAAGATATTAGTTCTAAAATCATTTCACATATCCCTTTTCCATCATACTTATATATTTATTATCCCCAATAATTATATGATCAAGAACTTTTATACCGATTAGTTCCCCAACTTTAACCAATCTTTCGGTTATCATGATATCTTCACGACTGGGTGTAGGATCACCACTTGGGTGATTATGGACAAAAACTACAGAGGCAGCAGACTCTTTTATAGCATTTCTGAAAGCCTCGCGTGGATGTATTAATGACTGTGTTAAAGTGCCTTCAGATATTCGGCAGTCCTTGAAGATTCTATTCTTTGCGTCTAACATAGCGCAGTGGAATTCTTCTTTTTTTAGATTCTTAAAATATTGTTTGTAATATAAATACACATCGTTTCCCGAGGAAAACATCGGGCCTTTTGGATGCTGTTCTTCGAACAGCCTTCTACCCAATTCAAAGGCTGCTTTTATCTGCGCTATCTTTGCGCTTCCCACACCCTTTATCTTAGAAAATTCACCAACAGTAGCATCTTCTATAGCCCTGAGATTACCAAAATGCTCCAAAATATCCATTGCTAAATCAAGTGCGCTTTTACCATCTTTTCCTATACGCAATATAATAGCAAGGAGCTGAGCATCAGAGAGACTTTGGGCACCATATTTCAAAAGTCTTTCACGGGGTCTCTCTCTTTCAGGCCATTTCTTTATGCTTCTATGTGCCATAAGCTAAATTATAAACTTGTACAAAAATTTTAGCATCACTAACAATAAGAGGTAAAGTCAACGAATTACCTCATCAAAAATCTATATGAAACTGAATCGTTGCCTCATTTAAAAATCTCCACGAAAATATCACAATTGTCTCCTGATAAAAATCATACAGGAGGCAGAAATGAGGTTAACGATGAAGGAAAAGAAGAAACTGACAGAGATTGTATCGGAGAGGTATCAGAGGGCATCTAAGAAGTAGAAGGGGATAATTTTAGATGAGTTTGTAGCACTCACTGGGTATAATCATTGTTATGCATCTGAGGCTTGTCAAGAATTTTGTGTCTCATGGTAGAACTTGGTATTAAAGATTTGTAAAAGTTCATAAGCCTTTGCCCTAAGTATAGGAACAGGATTTTTCCATTTTCCTTGTTTCAGTCTATCAATCTGAAGCATAAGATTAATCTCAAGTATACTGGCAGACTGAAAATAACCACCAAGCTTTATCCTGATATGTTCAATTCTACTATTAAGACTTTCTACAGCGTTAGTGGTATAAATATATTTTCTTATCTCCTCAGGATACTTGAGAAAACAAAGATAATTACCCATTTTTGAAATTACTGTTGGATTTGTTTTTATATTGCTGATATATATATATTCAAAGAACGATCTTTGACAACTAAAACATTTTCTGGGTGGTTTGAAAGAAAATCGGCTTTACCAAATCGCCTATAATCGATTTTTTCAGCCCAACCCATGTCTACCTATTACCTAATTTCCCCAATTTTTACCTTGACACCTTTATAGGAATGTCTTTCAATCTTTACTCAAAAACGAATCTGTAAATTCTTCTGATAGGAATCCAGACGCTAAAGGTCGATCCCTTGCCGACCTCACTCTCAACTTTGATAGTCCCACCAAGAAGTTCCATCAATCGCTTTGAGATATAAAGTCCCATTCCAATTCCACCATGACGACGGGTAAGAGGATTCTCAATCTATCGAAAAGGTTCGAAAATAATTGATAAATCTTCTGATGCAATGCCAATCCCGGTATCAATTACATTGATCTCAACACCTTCATCTTTTCTGTGAGCATCTACAGTAATATTTCCCTTTTCTGAAACTTCACTGCATTGTTTATCAGGTTTTTCAACACTACTTTTAGTTTTGCTGGGTCTGTGTGTATATGCGGCAGGTCAGGATCAGACTTCCAGATAAATTTGAGACCTGATTCGCTAATTGAATCCTGAGTTTCTGATTTAATCTCTTCAATCAAATCAGAAATTTTAATAATCTATTAACTCTACTGCTTTTGCTTCAAGTCTGTTGAATTCAAGTATTGCATTTATTAACTCAAGTAATTTTTTTGAATTATTGCCAATCTTCTTTAAAGGATAGTGTAACATGAATTATGCAAATACGAATTCGGGTATAATTCTCAATGGTTT
>CAYOJI010000077.1:0-9203 GCA_964404225.1 uncultured Nitrospiraceae bacterium | reverse complement strand
CCTCTGACAGAGAGTTCAAGCCTTATCCTAAATTTTTAGCGGACAATAGTGATTAAAAAATGAAAAATAAAAAAGAAAAAAAATCAGGCTATTATTACCCTCGAAGGCTTTCTTTTGATTCGGATGAGATTAACCATCCATGGCTAACTTTATTATTAGAAGCCTATTATATTGTTGACAAAGGTATAGCTGAAGCTATTAGAATCGCTGCTAAGAAAAAAAAGAAAGTTGCATGTACGAAAGGATGCGCAAATTGTTGTAACACACATAAAGATATACCAGTATATCCACTCGAATTAGTTGGAATCTCCTGGTATGTAACAGAGAAGATTAAGGGGACTACAAGGGATATACTAAAAAAACAACTTCAACATTATATACAGGATGCACCCTGCCCTTTTTTAATAGAGAATTCGTGTTCGATACACCCGATGCGTCCGATATCATGCAGACAATTTATCGTTTTCGATAAACCGTGTGCTATGGGCGAAGATCCTTATTATACAAGGCGTGAAGATGTCCTTTCCCCTATTAAAAGTTACACTGATAAAGCATTTTTCATCATGCTTCCCTTTTATGGAGTAGAAAGTGAAAACGAAAGATGGAAGATAATTGAACGAGGCTCTATGCATTCTATGGTCAAGTTAATACAAACATGCAATTGGAAGAGCCTTGCAGAAAAAATGGAAGAATTCGAAGGCTTAAATTCTTTGAATTACCATTATTAAATTCTTACAGGATCTACATCTACTTTAATCTTTACATCTTTCTTATTTTTAAATGTCTCTATAATTTCCTTAACAACTATATGCAGTTTTTCACGGAATCGTGATTTTAGAAGAACCTTATATTCAAATTTATCCTTATCATATCTCGATGAAGATGGACCAAGGACTTCCACATTCTTATCAGCCATACTAACTATCTTTAAAATTTCTTCGGATAATCTTGCCTCACCCACAATCTTTATAACAATCATCTTCGAATAAGGTGGATAGTTCAAAGATTTTCGCCTCATCAATTCTTCTCTAACAAAAGAATAACAATCATAACTCTTTAAGTATTTATAAACATAGTGATCGGGCATTCTTGTCTGGATAAAAATAGTCCCATCTGCTTCTATCATATCCCTTAGAGATATAATCTCCTGAAATGTTCTTTCAGAAGACTTAAAATCAGGCATGCTAAGAGAAAGATCTGCATTGAGAACCGCAGCCATTGCAATCTTTAAACATCCGAACATTTTTTTAGATACTATTTTTGTTCCAACAATAATCTTTTTGTCAGTATTAAAAATTTCGGCTGTTAATTTTTTTAAGTCTGCCTTTTTTCGAATTTTGTCACTGTCGAATCTTAAGGTCTTTACCCTGAAAAATTCTTCAATAGCTTCTTGAATCTTCTGTGTTCCCGACCCCAACATTTTTAAATTAAAACTCTTGCACCTGCTACACCTGTCATTGATATTTCTTGAGATATAATTACAATAGTGACACTTTAATACCATATCATGTTTATGGAATATTAGCGGAATCTTACAGTTAGGACACTCTTCTATATAATTACAATCAAGACATTGCAATAATGTCGAATATCCTCTTCTATTTATTATTAATAATGCCTTTTTTTCATTCTTAATACACCTTTCTAAATTATCAATAACCGTCTTTGATAGAGAAGGCTTAATCTGCTTTTCATATCTCATGTCTATTATTTTCATCTTCGGCTTTATATCATTATTAAAGGGAATTAATAAACTATATTTACCAGAATTACAATTAAAAAAAGAATTAACAGAAGGACATATAGAGGATAATAAAACAGGCACCTTTTCAAAAAATCCTCTCATTACCGCAACATCCCTTGCATGGTAACATGGAAATTTTTCCTGCTTATAAGAATCGCTATGTTCCTTAAGAACAACTATCAATGAAACTTCTTTCAAAGGGGCAAAAATAGCGGATCTTGTGCCAATAATGATATCAGAATAGCCTTCTAAAATCCTTTTTATTGCTTCATATCTTCTACCGCTACTTAAATCACTGTGATAAAGACAAACTCTTTCGCCAAAAATCCTGTTTAAAGTTTGATAGAGATTATCAACAATAGATAACTCGGGTAAAAGTATTATTACATTGTTGATCTCTATAAGCAGTCTAATAAGAAAAGAATATTCATATACAGACGAAGGCGCATGTAAAAGAAATGTTTGGTATCTCTTTTTTCTAATTGAGTCAAAGATTTTTTGAATACATGTATTATCTACATCACACAATTCAAAATCCTGAGTCGTTATTTTTACCTTTTTCGTGTCTCTTTTTTTTACGCTTTTTAATGCCTCCCCCGGAAGCATATTTTTCAATACAAGTCCTTCTTCAGCCATATAATATTCCGACATCCACTTGAGTAGCTTTATCATATTAATACTCAACAAAGGAACTCTATCAATAATTTCTTTAATCTCTTTAACCCGTCCTGTTGGAATATTTAAAGATTTGCCTATTACAATGCCTTTAGTAAGTCTATTCTTAAGTGGTGCCGAAACAATTATCCCCGGTTTAATATTATGTGAAAGTAGCTCATCGCATTTGTAAGTTAAGGGACCGAGTTTTAAAGGAAATAAAACATCCACAAAAGTCATATTGAAATTTTATCACATTGTTATGGAGATAGTTTTTATGTCATAATTTATATATGAAATCAAAAATTATTGCATTGTTTTTAGTATTTGTCTTTACTGCTTCGTGTTCTGCAAAACAGATAAAGATGTCCGAAAGCAGCACCGTAGTATCTAATGAAGCTTATTACTTTTATATGCTTGGCTATATCGCTGAAAAAGAGGGTAGATGGGAAGAAGCTATTAATTACTATAAAAAAGCCTCAAATCTTGATCCGGACTCTGCTTACCTTAAAACACAGATCAGCCGAATATTTCTAAGAACAGGAAATATCAATGAAGCTTTGTCTATTGCTGAGGATGTCGTGGAAAAACATCCGAATTATATTCCCGCGCTTACATTATTAGGAGAGCTTTATAATAGCCAAAAAAAACATGATAAATCTATTGAGGTATATAAAAAAATATTGTCGATAGAGCCTCAAAACCAGGAAGCTGCTTTATTTTTAAGCCTAATCTATGCAGCAACAGGGGAATTCGAAAAGGCTATAGATAATTTAGAAAAATTAGTTGAAAGAGATCCGGCAAATGTTATGGCCATTTACTATCTGGGATCAATATACCTCGAAAAAGGAAAAATTGAAAAAGCCGCCGAATATTTCGAGAAGACCATAAGCCAGAAACCGAATTTTGATGCTGCATATTTTAATTTAGGTCTTATCAAAGAAATACAGAATAAAAACAAAGAGGCTGAAGAATATTATAATAAAGTATTAGCTATTAACCCGCATAATCTTTATGCAATGGAAAGACTTGCACAATTATACTTCAAAAATAAAGAGATTGACAAAGCAATTGAACAATACAAGAAAATAAGCACACAAATTCCTATTAATATAGATGTACACACGAATCTCGGTATCCTCTATTTTGAAGATAAACAATATGATAAAGCCATTGAAGAATTCAGGATTGTGCTCGAGGCACACCCTGATAATTTATCAATACGTTATTATACTGCAGTTTCACTTTCAGAATTAGATAGAAACGAAGAAGCTGTTTCAGAGCTTAAGGAAATAATCTCACGTGATCCCAAAAACCTGAGTGCTTTTCTTTACTTAGGATATTTATATTCAAAGCTTGACAAAGATGATGATGCAATTGCAGTTTATAAAGAAATTTTAAGTTTCGAAAAAGATAAGCCTGATGTTTATATCTATCTTGCCCTCCATTATCTTAGGAAAAAAGAATTTGAGAATGCAGAATCTATCTTAAAGGATGCCCTAACTCGATTTGATAATAATGATGAATTAAATTTTAATCTTGCAGTAGTATATGAAAAAATGAAGAGATTTGAGGATATGATAAAGTATCTTAAAGAAACCCTTAAAATTAATCCAAACCATGTAGATGCTCTTAATTATCTCGGCTATAGTTATGCTGATAAAGGTATAAATCTTGATGAAGCCTATCTATTAATAAAAAAAGCCCTCGAGATCAAACCTGACAACGGATATATTATGGATAGTCTGGGATGGGTATATTATAAACAAGGGAAATATGATGAGGCTCTCGAGACACTGAAAAAAGCGGTCGAATTGGTTAAAGATGACCCTGTTATATTTGAACATTTAGGAGACGTTTATATGTCAATAGGGATTAAAGAAAAAGCAAAGGAATTTTGGGAAAAGGCTTTAGAATTTCATGAAAAAGGTGAAGATGAAAATCTCCGAGAGCGAGTAGGTAAAAAAATCCAAGAATTACAATGACAATCCATCAATTTTTGGTTCGCAGCACCTCACTTTCTTTAAATGCTCCAGCAAAAATTAATTGGTTTCTTGAAATAATAGGTAAAAGAACTGATGGATACCATAATATAAAAACGTTAATGCAATGTATAGATTTATATGATCAATTAATATTCGAAGATGCAGATGAATTAGAGATTTCATCGGATTTAGACATACCTGTAGAAGACAATATTATCTTTAAGGCTGCTTCTGCGTTCAAAAGATACACTTCTTATAGAAAAGGGGCAAAGATAATACTTAAAAAGAATATACCTGTTGGTGCAGGTCTTGGGGGTGGGAGCAGTGATGCTGCATTTACACTCTTAGGTCTAAATATGTTATGGGGGGTTAATCTAACCAAAAAAGAATTAAACTTGATAGCATCAGAAATAGGATCAGATGTTCCTTTCTTTTTGGAAGGGCCTTTTGCTCTGGTAGAAGGTAAAGGTGAAAAAATAACGCCTTTAAAAATAACCACCCCTTTCTACATTCTTTTGGTTAAACCCCTTCTATTCGTTTCGACAGCATGGGCATATTCATGTTACGATAATATAAAAGGAGAGTTGACAAAAAAAACTATTGATATTAAACTGTTTTTTCAGGCCCTTAATAATAAAGACTTTGCTTTGCTCAATACTTTAATGGTAAATGAACTTGAAAGTTTAGTCATTAAAAATTATCCTTTTATAAATGATATTAAAAATAAAATGCGAGAAAATGGTGCGTTAGTCGTTGGAATGAGCGGAAGTGGACCAACACTTTTTGGAGTATTTGCTTCTTTAGAAGCTGCAGATATTACTTCAAGGCATTTTAAGGATTGTTGGACAAAGGTTGTTCAAACAATAATTTAAATGATTTAATTTTATCTTTAGCATTTGAATTTTATAAGGTTTGGGGCGTAGACAAATGGCAAGTCAGGAGACTTTGGATCTCCCATTTGGAGGTTCGAATCCTCCCGCCCCAGCCATAGAATCTAAAGTAAAATCTTACAATTTAAATTTTGGAAAAATTAAATATTTTATTCAATTCTTAAATCGGGGGAAACAATGCCTGAAGGAATCAAATTTTTTACTGGTAATGCACACAAAGAATTAGCACATGAAATTGCAACATATCTTGGGATTCCAGTCGGTGATGCTACTGTAACGAAATTCAGTGACGGTGAAATCATGGTTCAGATTAACGAAAATGTCAGGGGCACCGACGTTTTTGTCTTGCAACCTACTTGTATGCCAGTAAACCGTCACATTATGGAACTACTGCTAATGGTCGATGCACTTAAGAGGGCATCGGCCAGAAGGATAACAGCAGTTATTCCGTATTATGGATATGCGAGACAGGACAGAAAGGTTCAACCGAGGGTCCCGATCTCTGCAAAGCTCGTTGCTGATTTAATAACCGCTGCAGGTACAAACAGGGTTCTTACGATGGATCTTCACGCAGCTCAAATACAGGGCTTTTTTAATATACCTGTAGATAATCTTTACGCCTCTCCTGTAATCCTTGATTATATCGAAAAAAAATATAATCATAAGGAAGAGCTTGTAATTGTATCACCTGACGCAGGCGGGGTTGAAAGAGCGAGGGCATTTGCAAAAAAATTACAATCTTCCATAGCAATTATTGATAAAAGGCGCGAAGCTGCGAATATATCACAGATAATGAATGTTATAGGAGATGTTAAAGATAAAAACACTATAATACTTGATGACATGATAGATACAGGGGGTACTACAATTCAAGCAGCTACAGCCTTGAAAGACAAAGGTGCTAAAAGGGTAGTTGCTGCATGTACACATGCTGTTCTTTCGGGCACAGCTGTCGAAAAGTTAAATGATTCTGTAATAGAAGAACTAATTGTTACAAATACGATACCACTTAATAACAAAAAAGAAAAATGTAAAAAGATTACGGTTCTAAGTATAGCACCTCTGATCGGAGAGGCAATCAAAAGGATTCACGAGGAATCTTCAATAAGTTCTCTTTTTGTTTAGTCTAATATTATATTAGGAGGAGAAATGGAAAGATTAACAATCAATGTTGAAAAAAGAGAGGAAAAAGGCAAAGGAGCAGCGCGTTCGTTAAGGAGAAAAGAAATTATTCCTGCAATTCTTTACAGGGAAGGGAAATCACTTCCTATTAAGATACCTAAAAAGGAACTTAGCAAGTTCATCAATACAACTTTTGGTGAACAGGCAATAGTTAATCTTCAATTCAAAGATGGAGAAAATAGACTTGCTTTGATTAAAGACTTTCAAGTCGACCCAATAAAGAACGAATTGCTTCATGCCGACTTTTTTGAGGTCTCTCTTACAGAAAAGGTAAGAGTAAGTGTTCATGTAACTACTGTTGGTGAACCCATAGGTGTGAAAAGAGACGGGGGCATATTACAAAACGTGCTGAGAGAAATAGAGATTGAATGTCTTCCTGACAAAATTCCGGGCCATGTGACTGTAGATATTTCATCTCTTGAAATTGGACATTCCTTTTATGTTAAAGATCTTAAACTTGGGGAAGATATAAAGGTTCTTACCGACCCTGACGAGGTTATTGTAAATATCCTTGCTCCAGCAGTCGAAGAAGAAGCTGTGGTTGCCGAAGCTGCAGCTGAAGTTAAAGAGCCTGAATTAATTAAGAAAGGTAAGAAAGAAGAGGAAATAGAAGGAGAAAAAGGGTCGAAACAGGAAGAAAAGTAAACAATTTTTACATATAATTTAATTCAAATCGAAAAATTATGATATGTTTATTATTTTATGTGGGTTATTGCTGGGCTCGGTAACCCGGGCAGAAAGTATTCAAAAACAAGACATAATATTGGTTTTATGGTAATCGAAGAGATTGCAAAAAAATATGGGATCATCTTAGTAGATAAAAAAGAATACAGATATGGAGAGATCTTTATTAATAATAATCCTGTTTTAATTTTAGAACCACTTCTTTTTATGAACATGAGTGGTCATGTTATTAAAGGCATTTTAACGAAGTTCAATATTTATCCTGAAAATCTTATTGTTATCCACGATGATCTCGATATGACGGCAGGAAAACTAAAGATCAAAAAAAATGGCTCTTCAGGAGGGCATAAGGGTGTTGAATCCATAATTCAAAATATCGGCTCAAAAGACTTCATACGAATCAAAATCGGGATTGGAAGAGAAGAAGGTATCAACCCTGAAAAATACGTGCTTAGTAACTTCAAACGACAAGAGATGATTATTTTTCGTGAATCTATAAAGAAAGCTGTAGAGGCTGCTGAATGTATAATCTCTGAAGGCGTCGAAAAAGCCATGAATAAGTTCAATTAAGATTTAAGCAGATTATGCGTGACATGCTCGGCAGAGAAGAACTAATTTCCATTGAAAAGGCATTAGAATTACTTTTCAGCTTCGCGCCTTTTAAAATGCCTAACAAAATAGTCCTCCCCCTTAATGAATGTTATGGATCGATTATCTCCGAAGATATAATTGCACCTGAAGATCTTCCATCCTTTAACAGATCAACCGTAGATGGCTTTGCCGTTAACTCTGCAGACACCTTCGGGGCAACCGAAAGTTTTCCTGCATATCTCAATATTAAAGGTGAAATTTTGATGGGTGAAGAACCTCATTTTAAGCTTGAAAAAGGTGAGGTTGCCAAAATTTCAACAGGTGGTATGTTACCCGAAGGTGCTGATTCAGTCGTGATGCTTGAACATACTCAAATTATAGATGAAAAAATGATAGAAATTTTAAAGCCTGTTTCTCCTCAAGAGAATGTAATACAAATTGGCGAAGATGTAAAAAAAGGTGAATGTATATTTAAAAGTGGTCATAGGTTAAGACCACAAGATGTTGGGGCATTAGCTGGTCTAGGTATAACTGAAATATGGGTTTATAAAAAGCCTATCGTATCCATTATCTCAACCGGCGACGAGATAGTTCCGCCAGATAAACCTATAAAACCCGGACAGGTACGTGATATTAATTCGTACACACTAACCGGCTTAATACTTGAAAAAGGGGCTATTCCACTTAAAAAAGGACTATTTATTGACAATTACGAGATTATTAAAGATGCTGTGATTGAGTCTTTAAGAGATTCTCATATGATACTGATTACAGGAGGCAGTTCTGTGGGTACAAAAGATGTTACAGAAAAAGTCATTAATGATATAGGAAAACCTGGCGTGCTATTTCATGGTGTATCTTTAAAACCCGGCAAACCTCTAATAGGAGGCATAGTTGATAATATACCCATTTTGGGGTTACCAGGACATCCTGCAGCTGTGAATATATGTTTTAGGGTATTTATTGAACCTGTTTTAAATTTAATTTCAGGACTAAAGGAAAATCGATTATATAAAGAAAAAAAATTTATTAAAGCAAAAATTGCAAAAAAGATATCCTCAAGCCCCGGCAGAGAAGAACATATTGGAGTGAAACTTGAAGAAAGAGATGGAGAAATATGGGCTATACCTCTGCTTGGAAAATCAGGACTCATTACAACCCTAACAAATGCGGACGGGACAGCTATAATCCCTTTAAGAAAACTTGGCGTTGAAGAAGGCGAGATAGTTGAGGTCAGACTTTTCTAATCTGTTTTAAAGCTAACCCACTTTATTCATAAATTCATGAGTAATTGGCAGATGCGGTATTTTCGCTCATTCTCGGCTCGATATAATCGAGCCTCCGAGGAAAATTCTTTCTTCGAAAGAATTTAAAACCGCTCAAATACCGCCTCTGCCAAAATTTTTGTGAATAATATGGGATTCTGTCAACTTTTTTCTGTAAATTCTCATAAGGGCTTTCTCCTCAATAGTT
>CAYOJI010000076.1:0-9308 GCA_964404225.1 uncultured Nitrospiraceae bacterium | reverse complement strand
AAAAAAATTTTTATATCAAATAAATTAATATTTTGTCAATCAAGTTTAATTTCGCTAACAAATTTTGATACAAGATCTCCTACCTCAGATGTACTATAACCCATTTGACCTGCTGCGAGACTTTTTAAATATTTGGATGTAACCTCTATCACTGCTTTTTCGATAAGTACCGCTGCATTATTTTCTCCAATTTGCTCAAGCATCATTCCCCCTGCGCATATCGCTGCCAATGGATTAACAACATTTTTCCCTGTATATTTAGGCGCAGAACCACCAATAGGTTCAAACATCGAAACCCCTTTTGGATTTATATTACCACCGGCAGCTATTCCCATTCCACCCTGTATTATGGCTCCTAAATCCGTAATGATATCACCAAACATATTGTCAGTTACAATTACATCAAACCATTCAGGATTCTTTATAAACCACATTGTTACAGCATCTACATGCGCATAGTCAGTTTTTATCTCAGGATATTCTTTTGCAATTTCGCGAAAAGTTCTTTCCCACAAATCAAAAGCAAAGGTTAACACGTTTGTCTTGCCACAAAGGGTAATTTTATTTTGTTTATTCCTTTTTCTACAATATTCAAAGGCAAATCTTATGCAACGTTCAACCCCCTTTCGTGTATTTATTGATTCCTGAATGGCTACCTCATCAGGAGTGCCTTTTTTAAGAACACCACCTGCTCCTGCGTATAAGCCCTCTGTGTTTTCTCTTATTACAACGAAATCTATGTCTTCAGGTCCTTTGTTCTTTATAGGGCATTCAACCCCGGGATACAATTTAACAGGCCTTAAGTTTATATACTGGTCGAGCTCAAACCTGAGTCTCAGAAGAATTCCTTTCTCAAGGATACCAGGTTTAACATCAGGGTGACCTATAGCGCCAAGATATATTGCATCATATTTTTTGAGCTCTGTTATCGCACCTTCTGGTAGTGTTTCACCTGTTCTAAGGTACCTTTCACCTCCAAAGTCATAATAGTGAAAATTGAATTTGAAATTAAAACGAGCAGATACAGATTCCAGCACCTTAATTCCCTCTCTGATAACTTCAGGACCAGTGCCGTCTCCCGGGATAACCGCGATATTGTAAGATTTCATGAATTGTTCTCCTCTATTATTCATTAAAATTAACTTTTAGTTAATTGCTTAAATTTTATATTTATCGGAGTGCAAACTATGACCTTTCGATTGACTGTAATTTCTTTTTTGTCCACTCGATTAATCCACCAGCGGAAATCAATTCCTGCATAAAAGAAGGTATTGGCTTAACCTTGTATTGTTCATTTTTAGAAAGATTTTTTATTATTCCATTGTCTGCATCAATCTCTAATTCGTCATGCTCTCTTATTTTTTCAGAAGCATCAGCAGATTCAAATATTGGCAAACCGATGTTAAATGCATTTCTATAAAAAATCCTTGCAAAACTCTTTGCAATCACAGCGCTGATACCTGCCGCCCTTATTGCGATAGGAGCATGCTCCCTCGAAGAACCACATCCAAAATTCTTACCCGCAACAATAATATCACCCTTTTTTATTTTAGTTGAAAAGTTTGAATCTATAACTTCCATAACATGTTTCGCAAGTTCTTCTGGATCAGAAGTATTAAGATACCTTGCAGGTATAATCACATCAGTATCTATATCATCTCCGAATTTCCATGCCCTGCCTTTAATAAACATTTTTTCCCTCTTATTAATAATCATCTATTATAGGAAATTTTTAAAGAGGTAAACAAGTTTACTATAATAAAATCTATAATAAAATTATGTCTGTCTTAATTGAAATTTATCACATCCTTTATAATGCCTTCGGTCCGCAAAATTGGTGGCCTGGTGAAACACCTTTTGAGATTGCGGTTGGTGCAATTTTGACGCAAAATACAAACTGGAATAATGTAGAAAAGGCAATTAGTAATTTAAAGAAAAATAGAAATCTATCTGCAAAGGCTATTTATAAATTGTCTGAGAAAAAACTTGCTGAACTCATAAGACCTGTTGGGTATTACAATATAAAAACTAAAAGATTAAAATCATTTATAAATTTTCTGATGAATGATTATCACGGTGATATAAGAAAGATGAAAAAAGAAGATACATTTTTATTAAGACAAAAGCTATTAAATATAAATGGAATAGGTCCGGAAACCGCAGACTCTATTCTCCTTTATGGATTGGATAAACCAATATTTGTTATAGATGCATATACCAAAAGAATTCTTTCGAGGCATGGAATAATGGATAAGGATAAATCCTACGATGAATTCCAAAAACTCTTTCACAATGCAATTGAAAAAGATGTGCAAATCTTTAATGAATATCATGCCCTTTTGGTAAAGGTTGGAAAGACTTACTGTAGATTAAAAAATCCATTATGTAATGAATGTCCATTAAATAACTTATGAAAGCTTTTAAACTTATTACCTCATTTACTCCGAAAGGGGATCAACCTAAGGCTATAAAGGAACTTTCGAAAGGTATTGAAAGAGGATTGAAGCATCAGGTTCTTCTTGGCGTAACTGGTTCTGGCAAAACATTTACCATCGCAAATGTTATAGCAAATGTAAATAAACCTACGCTCGTTATCGCGCATAATAAAACACTTGCAGCACAACTTTATGGAGAATTCAAAGAACTTTTCCCAGAAAATGCCGTAGAGTTTTTCGTTAGTTATTATGATTATTATCAACCCGAGGCTTACATTCCCACGACAGATACTTATATTGAGAAAGACGCCTTAATCAATGATGATATAGATAGGATGAGACATTCAGCCACAAGGGCTGTGCTTGAAAGAAGAGATACTATTGTTGTAGCCTCTGTATCCTGCATCTATGGAATAGGGTCACCTCAGGACTATATGGATATGCATTTAGTAATAGAAGAGGGTATGCATACACAAAGAAATGAAATCTTAAGGAGATTTATCGAAATGCAGTATATACGCTCTGATGAGGATTTCAAAAGAGGGACTTTCAGGGTAAGAGGAGACATCGTAGAGGTTTATCCTTCATTCTCACTTGATAAAGGTATTCGTATAGAATTCTTCGGAGATGACATTGATATCATATCCGAGTTTGACCCTCTTACAGGTGAAAAGATGCGCAGGTTAGAGAAGATAGCGATTTTTCCAAATAGCCATTGGATAACGCCAAGGGAAAGGCTTTTACCAGCTTTAAAAAGTATTGAGAAAGAAATGGAAGAGAGGATCGAATATTTTTTAAAGGAAGGAAAGACAGTCGAAGCAACTCGTATTGAACAGAGAACAAGGTTTGATTTGGAGATGCTCAGAGAATTCGGATACTGTCATGGTATAGAAAATTATTCAAGACACTTAAGCGGAAGGGCGCCGGGAGAACCTCCGTATACACTTATTGACTATTTCCCTGAAGATTTTCTGATAGTTATTGATGAGTCTCATGCTACAATCCCACAAATTGGTGGTATGTACGAAGGTGACCGTTCACGAAAACAGACTCTCGTGGATTTTGGGTTTAGGCTACCTTCAGCTCTGGATAATAGGCCTCTTACATTTAAAGAATTCGAACATAGGGTTAATCAGGCTATTTATGTATCCGCAACACCAGGGTCTTATGAAATTGAGAAATCAAATGGACGTGTTGTTGAACAAATAATCAGGCCAACTGGACTTATCGATCCTGAAATGATAGTAAGACCTGTATCAGGGCAGGTAGATGATCTCTTAAACGAAATCAAAAAGCGCTCTGTGAAGGGAGAACGTGTGCTTGTAACCACTTTAACGAAGAAAATGGCAGAAGATTTAACAGATTATTATAACGATCTTGGCATAAGAGCAAGGTACTTACATTCTGATATTGATACATTAGAGAGGGTTGAAATATTGCGAGATTTAAGGCTTGGTAATTTTGATGTATTGATTGGCGTTAATCTCTTACGCGAAGGGCTTGATCTTCCCGAGGTCTCGCTCGTTGCAATACTGGATGCCGACAAAGAGGGATTTTTACGCTCAGAGCGCTCTTTAATTCAGACAGCAGGACGTGCTGCGAGGAATGTAAATGGTCAGGTTATCCTTTATGCAGACAATATAACGGGTTCAATGAAGAGAGCGCTGGAAGAGACGAAAAGAAGAAGAGATATCCAGAAACAATATAATAAAAAAATGGGTATTACACCAGAGACCGTCAAATCTAATATAAAGGATATACTTAGTTCAATTTATGAGGCTGACTATTGGACAGTACCTGCTATTGCAGAAGAAAGGGTAGAGTATGGTTATGACGAAAAGATTTTAGAGAAACTTGAGGCCGAGATGAAAGAGGCTGCTAAGATGCTCGAATTTGAACGTGCTGCTAAGATAAGAGACAAGATTAAAGAGATAAAGAAAAGGTTGATAGAGGTTGGGATAGAATAGTTGAGGGTATAATTTCAATTGCATTTTTATGTTGAATTAAATTGGTATAATTATTAGAAAGTCCTTAAGGAGGAACCAATGATCGCAATTGCAGATAATCTAAACACAAGGAATAAGACTTATATGGAAGCCCTTAGAGAGAAAGACAGGAAAAGATTGGAAGAACTCATAATAATGCTGAAAGAGGCAGGTGCAGATGTTATTAATATTCAATGTTCTCTGGATGGTTCTACTGATGATGAAAATCTTCCGTGGGTAACAAGTATTGTTTCAGAAATATTTGATAATATCTGCCTTGATTCAAGAAATATGGTAGCATTAGAAAATACTTTACCGCTTTGTAAGAAGCCACCCCTCGTCAATTTTATATCCGAAAATGAACCCGAGGATCAAGAGACACTTCTGTCACTTATATCAAACTCAGGTGCCTCTTTAGTTATAAGGGCATCAAAAGTAACCATCCCTTCATCTTTAGAGGCGAAACTCCAAATAATCGAAAGGCTCATCGAAATGGCTAACAGTGCTGATATCCCAAACGAAAGGCTTTTTGCTGATCCTTCAATTGTACATATTAGTAGTGGTACAGGACAAAAACATCTCGCTAATTCATATGAATGTATTAGGATATTAAAACACTTGGTAGAACCCCCGATAAAAACTATCTCTTGGATATCTAATGTTTCTACAGGTCTACCAAGGTATATTAGAAAGCCTCTTGAAGCGGCATTTCTTATTTATCTTGCAGGTGCAGGTCTTGATGCTGCAATGGTAGATATACTGGACAAAAATATTACAAAGGCTATATATCTAATTAAATCTTTCAGGGATGAGGTAATATTCTCACCTACAGATTTAGCTTGATAAATTATGAATGTCCTGCTGATCAACCCTAATAGATACAAATATCCTCCTGTTCCTCCGATAGGGCTTGAATATTTAGCAGGTTCTCTTGAACAAGAAGGGCATTCTGTTGAAATTCTTGATTTATGTTTTTCTGAAAATATATATGAAGATATAGATAATTCATTAATATCCTTTGAGCCTGATATTGTAGGTATTACTGTCAGAAATGTAGATACTGTTTTATATCACACAAATGAGTTTTTTCTTGATGAGATTAAAGATATTATAAAGTATGTAAAGTCAAAAACTGGCCTTAAAGTTATTATTGGTGGCTCTGGCTTATTAACAAATCCTGAAGGAATTTTTGAATATCTTGAGGCAGATTTTGCGATTGTAGGTCCTGCTGAAAAAACTTTTATAGAATTTTTAAAAGATATAAATAATTTTAAATGGACAAAAAATATCCTATATGGAAATTTCGATCCCGATTTTAGATTTACACGAAGACCTTTTAAGATAGATTATAAGAGATATTTTGATTTAGGAGGGGTAGCAGGCTTCGAGACACATAAAGGATGTAGCTCTTCATGTGTATATTGCGTTGAAGCAAATTCGCGAGTTACCTTTAAAGACATTCCTGATGTAATATCGGAAATAAAATTATTAGTAGATAATGGATATAACCATTTTCACCTTTGTGATTCTGAATTTAACGAATCCCTTGAATTTTCAATCGATTTCTGTAATGCTTTAAAAGAATCAGGGATGAACATAAGATGGGCTGTTTATATGAAACCTGCTGAGTTTAGTAAAAAATTATTCAAATTGATGAGGGAAACAGGCGTATATCTAATCACACTCACAGTAGACACATGGAAAAAATGTACTGAATACTGGAGAGATATAGAAAAGTTCGTATTTACTGCAAAACCTTTAGGGCTTAAAATAGCAATTGATCTACTTGCTGGATTTCCTTATGAAAGTGAAGAAGATACGCTTGAGTGTCTAAACATTTTAAGAAGACTTCAGCCTGACAGCATAAATATTAATACATTTATAAGACTTTATAAAAAACTTCAAATAACAAACTTGATACTTAAAGATACAAATTTAAGAGAGAATCTTTTAGGTGATATAAGTGATTCTACATTTGTTAGACCTTTATTTTACAATCACCTCGGTACTGAGAGAATAAAACAGATGATAGGCAGAGACCCTATTTTCAGGATCGAAGGATTAGAAAGGACTGTTAATTATATAAGAGTATAAATATTCCTCACGATTTTTCTTGGAAGTAGCGATATCCAAAATTTAACCCACTTTATTCATAAATTCATGAGTAATTGGCAGATGCAGTATTTTCGCTCATTATAGGCTCGATATAATCAAGCCCCCAAGAATGATAAATATGGAATTCAAAGATTACTTGTTTATGTTTTTATAAAGAATAAAACCCAACACGGATAAAGAGCCTGAGATATCAATTAACCAGTCATGAAACGAACCCGTCCTTGTTGGAAGCAAAGTTTGAATATATTCATCCACTATTCCATATAATACTGAAATTAAAGCCGAATAAATTATCCATCGCAAACTGAACTCTCTATTTTTGTTTCGAAAAGCCCTGAATAACAGAAAGGCGAGTAACCCATACCCTAAAAAATGAGCGATCTTACGAAGGATTTCATGAATAGCTTCTAATGTAGTTTGGTTTGCGGTAGGCATAAGCCATTTAAGCAAAGGGATAATAATTGATGATGTACTATTAGCTGTCAGAGTATCATTTGTAGGAAAAATAAATGCCATCCAAACAAGAGGTGGAAACCAATAATATAAAAGATTTACCATTTTTCAAATCTTAATATTAAACCTTTTTCTCTCTACTTTCCCACTTCCCTCTAAAAGTTATCCAGAATGAAAGGAATATAAGTTTCAGGTCAAGAAGAAAAGACTGGTTTTTTATGTACATAAGGTCATATTTAAACTTTTCACTTCGGAGGGCGTCAGTTGGCAAATAAACTTGCGCCATTCCGGTTAGGCCGGGTCTCACATCAAGGCGTTCATAATACCCTGGTACTTTCTCAATATCTAATGCCTCTGGATTACCATGTACCTCTTTCTCTTTTGGCCTTAATGCACGAGGACCTACGAAACTCATATCTCCCTTTAAAATATTTACAAGTTGTGGAAGTTCATCCATTGCAGTAGCCCGCAAAATCCTTCCTATTCTCGTAACCCTTGGATCATTCTCCACAGCTTGTATAGGACCTGATTCTTTCTCAGCATCCTTAATCATGGAGCGGAATTTAATTGCCTTAAATATTCTTCCATTCTTACCCACTCTCTCCTGAAGATAAAAAATAGGCCATCCGTCCTCTAATAAAATCGCAAGCGAGAATAAAACCCAGAGGGGTGATGACCCAATCAATCCTGTTAAGGAAAGCCCGATATCAAAAAGACGTTTCAACACTATTAAATAAATTATAGCTTCTTTTTAAAAAAAATCAGTAACGGATTTAATAAATAATACACATATATCTTTTTTGATTTTTCAGATATACCATATCTTAATCTGATCTCAGAAGATTTAGGAAAAAACCTTTTAACAATGTTAGCAGAAAAATCAAGGGGTGAGTCCAACAAACAAGTATAAAAGAGCATCATGAGATGTGGTCTCTTTATTTCGCTAAATAAATTACTGATAACATGTCTTTTAATTAATTCATAACCCAATATTTTCCTTCTCATTATATTTTCGGGTAGATCTGTATCAAATATATAGTTAATGGTTCTTAACGTAAATAAGATTAATCTTTCCATTCTATATTGTTTTGCAAACCACAGAAGTTTTTGCCAGTCTATATTATTTTTATATTTGTTAATGATCTCTGAGATGAGCACAAAAAACTTAAGCGGCCTAAATCCATGATCAAAAAGACGAAAAATAGCATACATTAAATATCGTTCGTGAGAGAGCATCGAGATTTCTATATCCTCATGCATTATTTGCCAGCTATCCTGCCACCAGAATTCAGGGGAGATATGGAAATATCTCTTCACAAGGTTCCAATGAAGTTCAACAGTATGAATTTCTTTCTGAAAGATTAGATGATAATGATTTGATAACAAATCTGTATCACTTAATCCTTTGGCCTTTGAATATCCAGCTTCAAAAAGTAGGCTCTCAGCCTTTTGTATATCTTCAGGGTGTATGAGAATATCAATGTCTGAAGAGGGATAAATTCCAATGTCTCCAAATATAATCTCAGAAGCTACTGCACCTTTTAATGGTATTGCATTTATTTTGTTTTGTTTTAGTATTTTTAGAATCCTGATCATCTCTTTCATATTTATTGCATTGTTTTTAACTGTTAAAAGATATGCATTTCTGAAACTCTCCATTACAATTTCAGGGACAGGCTCTATAAGCTTTAAATTTCTGTAAATAAGAGAGCCAACGCCATTTGAAAAAGCAAGTTCTTTTATTCTGCAAAGCTCTATAAAATCAGGATGATTTTTTATTAATGAATTTACGTAATTAATTGCCTCGGCTGAAGGATTCAACCTTGATAAAATAAAAAGCATTACTTCTTTATCCTTACAATAATCTTTTGAATAATGCTTCATATTCCTTGCAATTTATAGATTGAAAATTACCATGTTATTTTTTATAAGTAATTTATAACATATCTATCTCTGTATCAAAAATATAAATTGCTACGTAAGGATCCAAAATTTTCGTGATGTCCGTTTAAGGACATCTCCCCCGCCTATTTCTATCCTCGGCTTAACCATATTATTCACAAAAATTTTGGCAGATGCAGTATTTGAGCGGTTTTAAATTCTTTCGAAGAAAGGATTTTCCTCGAAGGCTCGATTATATCGAGCCTATAATGAGCGAAAATACTGCATCTGCCAATTACTTATGAATTTATGAATAAAGAGGGCTAAATTTTGGATGCTTCCGATTGCTACGGTTTGTACGGCGGGGGTTAAAGAAGGAAGTAACAAATCTTTAAGGGGGTATGAAAAAGCCAAATTAGGGGGCATGTCCCTTTCGCTC
>CAYOJI010000075.1:0-9546 GCA_964404225.1 uncultured Nitrospiraceae bacterium | reverse complement strand
AGAAAGTTTGTTAGATATGCTGCGTGACCTATCACGGAAAAGGTGATGCTAACATTTATACATTATTTGTTGAAAGTAATCTTCAAATAAACTATCATAAGTATATATCTAACAAATCGAAATTGAGTAGTGAAAAGGA
The DNA here is from genome assembly GCA_964404225.1 of uncultured Nitrospiraceae bacterium. Lineage (GTDB taxonomy): Bacteria > Nitrospirota > Thermodesulfovibrionia > Thermodesulfovibrionales > SM23-35 > Kmv42. Next base: position 9,407 of record CAYOJI010000075.1, on the reverse strand, counting down.
GGAAAGGACATTTTTTGAAAAATGGATGCCTTAATTTTAGCAGGTGGAGAAAATAAAAGAATGCCTTTAATCAAGGGTTTTATAGAAATAAATCATGAGAGAATAATTAACTCAAATATAAGATTACTAAAAAAAATATTTAATAGGATTATTATAAGTACAAACAATCCAAGGCTTTATTTTTATACGGGGTTACCAATGATAGGAGATATTTTGCCTATTAGAGGTCCAATGACAGGGATTTTTTCTGTTCTATCAGCTCCTGATATATCTATTTTATTTGTTATTGCATGTGACATGCCTTTTATTAATGCTATACTTATTAAGTTTATAATAAATTTGTGGGAAGATAAATATGATGCTTTAATACCAATATTTGATGGGTTACCACAGCCTCTGTTTGGTATATATTCCAAAGGGATTGTAAATAAGATGGAAGAAGAGATAAACAGTGGTAATAAAAGCTTAATAGATTTTTTAAAGAAAATAAATACCTTTTATATAAAAGAGAGGGAGGTGAGAAATATTGACCCTGAGGGGAGGTCTTTTGTAAATCTTAATACCATGAGAGACTTTGAGAAAGAAATAGGAGGGAAAGTATGTTTGGGTTAGGAACTCAAGAATTAATAATTATAATGATAATTGTTGTTGTTCTTTTCGGAGCAACAAGGCTACCACAGCTTGGTAGCGGAATAGGACAAGCGATCAGGAATTTTAAGAGAAGTGTGAAAGAGGCTGAAGAAATAGATGTAACCCCGGACAAAGACGCTAAAGCTAGCAAAAAAGAAGAGATAAATAAAAAAGAAGGTGAATAGAGGAGCTATTGCAGAAATTTCCCTTTCAGCGATAGCACATAACCTTCAAACAATCAAAAAGATTGTTAATGGCTTGCCTGTCATTGCCGTAGTAAAGGCTGACGCATATGGTCATGGCGCTGTAGAAGTTTCAAAGAGGTTAGTTAGAGAAGGTGTCTCATTTCTTGCGGTTGCTTATGTTAGTGAGGCCTTAGAGCTGAGAGAAGCTAAAATCAACTTACCTTTAATAATCTTTTTTAATAATGGAAATATAAGTGATTATTTTGACTATAATCTTATACCTGTTATATATGATGAAAGAATGGCTTTTTCGATATCAAAAGAGGCTTTAAGACGTCGAAAAAAGATAAAAGTTCACATCAAGCTTGATACGGGCATGGGTAGAATGGGTCTTATTGGTAAGGATATTATTAAAAAATTGGTTACCATTTCGGAAGCACCTGGCTTAGATCTAAACGGACTTCTAAGTCATTTTTCAGAAGCGGACCTTTCGGACATATCTTATGCTAAATTGCAACTTAAAAGGTTTATCAAAATAAAACATGAGCTATCAAGGATTTTAAAAAAAAATATATTTTCACATATAGCGAATAGCGCTGCTATTCTTAAATATAAAGATGCCTATCTCGATGCTGTCAGACCCGGCTTAATGCTCTATGGTTATTCTCCTATAACGAGTGGTTCCAATATCTCTTTGGAAGATCCAAAAGCTTCATATTCTTTACAACCAGCGATGGTAATTAAGACAAAAATCCTTTGTATAAGAAACTTACCAAAAGGATCTCCTATAAGTTATGGAAGAACATTTATTACAAAAAGACCAACTAAAATAGGTGTATTACCTATTGGATATGCAGACGGATACAGTAGGCTTTTTTCCAATAATGCAGAGGTTATCGTAAGGGGAAAACGTGTCCCTGTTGTCGGTAGAGTTTGTATGGATTTAACAATGATAGATGTTACAGATTTAGAAGAGGTAAATGAGAACGATGAAGTAGTAATTCTTGGAAGGCAAGGAAAGGAGTCAATAGATGCACATGAGCTTGCGCTCAGGTCAAATACAATACCTTACGAAATACTGACTTCTCTTGGTAGTAAATCAAAGAGGATTTATGTTTAGACTCATTGAGCTTTTAGGTAAGACAATAATCAGATTTTCCGAAGAATTAGGTAGAATATTGATTCTATTCTTTTTATCTATCAAACAATTTATATTACCACCTGCGGAGATTAAAAATACCTTTAAACAGATGCTCGAAATAGGAATAAGGTCTCTTCCTGTTGTACTAATAACAGCAATTTTTACTGGTATGGTCTTTGCTCTCCAGACATTTACAGGGTTCAAAAGGTTTGGTGCAGAATCATTAGTAGGAACAGTGGTTGCACTTTCAATGACTCGAGAGCTTGGCCCTGTCCTTACAGCTCTCATCGTCGCTGGGAGAGCTGGAGCTGCAATGGCAGCAGAATTAGGTACTATGAGGGTAACAGAACAAATAGATGCTCTCGAGACATTAGCCACAAATCCAATAAAGTATCTTATCGTTCCAAGATTTATTGCTGGCATTTTGATGCTACCAGCACTTGCTACCATCGCAGATATTACGGGGATAATAGGCGGTTATTTTATAACAGTAGGTCTTTTTAATATTAGTTCGATAGTTTATTGGAAAAGGACATGGGATTACCTTGAAATAAGCGATATTTATAATGGACTTATTAAGGCCGCATTTTTTGGTGCAAGCATTGCTCTTATTAGTTGCTATAAGGGTTTTTATACTACAGGTGGTGCAGAGGGTGTTGGAAGGGCTACAACCGGAGCTGTAGTCTTATCATCTATGACTATTCTTATATCTGATTATTTTCTTTCAGCGTGGTTGTTTAGGTGATAGAAATAAAAAATCTACATAAGGCATTTGGAAATCATCAAGTGCTTAAAGGTGTTAACCTCAAAGTTGAAAAGGGTGAAAGTATGGTTGTCATAGGAGGAAGCGGTTCAGGGAAAAGCGTACTTTTAAAGCATATTATCGGCTTATTAAAGCCGGACAAAGGCAATGTTTTTATAAATGGGACGGATATAACAACATTAAAAGAAAAAGAACTATATGAAATTAGAAAAAAATTTGGTATGCTTTTTCAGATGTCTGCTCTTTTTGATTCAATGAGTGTATGGGAAAATGTTGGATTTTCTCTCATGAGACATAAAAAGATGAGCGAAAAAAAAGCGAAAGAAGTGGCTATTGAAAAATTGAGACTTGTAGGCCTTGTTGGGGTGGAGAATTTGATGCCTGCCGAGTTATCAGGAGGTATGAAAAAAAGGGTTGGTTTAGCGAGGGCAATTGCTCATGAGCCAGAAATATTGCTTTATGATGAGCCTACAACAGGACTAGACCCAATCATGGCAGATGCTATAAACCAGCTTATAATAGATATGAAAAAACATCTATCTGTAACCTCTGTTGCTATAACACACGATATGAACAGTGCTTATAAGATTGGTGATAGAATAGCGATGCTTTATGACGGTAAGATAATAGAAATAGGAACCCCCGATGAAATAAAAAATACAGACAATCCTATCGTAAAACAATTTATTACAGGCAGCGCTATAGGTCCAATCAAAATAGAAGGAGTAAATTATGAAAAGCCTTTCAACTGAACTCAAAGTCGGTTTTTTTGTTCTTATAGTGATAGCTATATTAACCTTTATGACATTCAGGGTGGGTGATCTGGAATGGCTAAAAAAAGACGGTTATATTGTTTATGTATATTTCAAAAATATTGCTGGGCTTGATGAAAAGACAAGAGTAAAGATTGCTGGCGTGGACGCAGGTATTATAGATAGAATAGAGCTTAAAGAAGGTAGGGCAAAGCTGACTCTAAGGCTGTATAAAGATGTTCAATTGTTCAGTGATGCAAGTGCTTCAATCAAAGCAACTGGTCTTTTAGGAGACAAATATCTTGATATAAAAATAGGGTCTGTGAAACCTATCCTTAAAGATGGCGACACTATAGAAAATGTTATAGAGATTGTAGATATTGATGACTTAGCACGTAATCTTACTGCTGTTTCAGAGAATATAAACATACTTGCTGAATCACTTAATGAGGCTATTGGAACGGCTGAATCAAAGGATGCCTTAAGACAGTCTATTTTAAATTTGAAATATATTACCGCAAGTCTCAGAGAAACCATAGATGTAAATGACAAAAAATTGAGAAGAACGCTCGATAATATAAATAATCTGGCTTCCTCAATAAATGAACTTGTTGACAAAAATAAAGGTTCTGTTACAAATACTGTAAGTAATATTGAAGATTTTTCTGTTTCTCTAAAAAAAGAGGGTTCACAGCTCGTCGATAATTTAAATAAAGCAGCAAAAGAACTAAGGGCAATGGTTGAAGAAAACAGGCCATCAATAAAAAAGGCGACTGATTCCTTAGATAAAATTGCTACTAAAATTGAAAAAGGAGAGGGTTCTCTGGGGAAATTGATAAAAGATGACCGCCTCTATGATTCAATAAGCAAGGCTGCAGAAGGAATCGATCGGACGGTTTCTTCAGTAGAAAGATTCAGGACTTTCTTGAACTTTCAAACAGAGTATCTAACAAAACCGGAAGAAGCAAAAGGCTATTTTTATGTGACTCTTCAACCTAAACCTGATAAATATTATATTCTTGGTATTGTTGGTGACCCTATAGCAAAGGTTACAACAACAAAGACGATAAAGACAACAGAAGAAGGGATCACAAAAGTCAAAAGAGAACGAATAGAAAAGAAAATAGAGTTTACAGCTCAATTTGCAAAGAGATATGAGAATATTGCTTTAAGATTAGGCCTTACAGAAAATACATTTGGGGTTGGTGGCGATTTCTTTTTTAATAATGATAAAGGTAGGATAACTGCCGATATATGGGATTTTTCGAATGATGAAGAAGGCTCAAAAAATCCTCATATAAAAATAGGTGCCGATTATTTTATCTTTAAAAATTTATTTTTGTCTGCAGGAATTGATAATATACTTAATAGAAAATGGCGAGGTGGTTATGCTGGTGTAGGATTGAGGTTTGAGGATGAAGATATCAAATACCTCTTTGGAACACTACCTCGAATATCAACTGATTAGACATAAATTTTATATAATTTATATCTTTTAGAAATTCTATAACCGGAAGGAGGTGAATCTTAATGAAATTGCCTTACATTAAAGAGATAACATGGTTCCTCATTATAATGATGTCTATTTTAAGTATCGTGCCCCGCGTAGAAGCTGGCTTTGTATCCTCTGAAATCATAGCCCTTACTCATACCGAAAGAAATGCGGATTTAGAAAAAATACAAAAAATTTTAGAACTTAAGGCAATTAGTGAAAGGCTAAAACAGCTTGGCTTTACAAAAGAGGAAATCCAGATGAAGCTTGAACAACTAAGCGATCAACAGATTCACCAGCTGGCACTTAAATTGGATGAATTAAAAGTGGGACAAGATGACTTTCTTGGTGTAATAATTGCTTTGCTTGTAATTGCTATTCTTGTTGTTGTTTTACTGAATCTAACAGGTCACAAAGTTATTATAACGAGATAATGTTTGGTTAGTTGTTATTAATGATTATTAATGATTTGGGAAAAGACCTTTCAAGATCAGGTCTTTTCCCATTTTTTAATTTTTAAAATTGAGGAAATCTATTTCTTTTAGATATTTGAGCACTTTAGATGCAGATTCTTCAACAGTTAATATTTGAGTATCAATTACAAGATCAGGATTTTCTGGCTCTTCGAATGGAGCAGATATTCCAGTATAATTTTTTATAATCCCTTGTTGTGCTTTTTTATATAGTCCCTTGGGGTCTCTTCTGATGCATTCTTCTACATCACATTTAACATATATTTCGACAAATTTTGTTTCCTTAAATTTTTCCTTTATAAATCGTCTTTGCGAGTTAAGAGGAGTTATGAATGAAGCAAGTACAATGATTCCCGCATCTACAAATAATTTTGCAACCTCAACAATTCGTCGGATATTTTCATCCCTGTCTTGTTCGCTAAACCCAAGATTTGAGTTAAGACCGTGTCGAATATTATCCCCATCAAATACATATGCCCTTATCCCATCATTAAAAAGTTTCTTTTCTATAAAATGTGCAATTGTAGATTTTCCCGAAGCTGATAGCCCTGTAAACCAAATTACACCACTATCATGTTTGTTAAGAATATTTCTATCTTTTTTTGTGACATAGCCCTTATGTCTAACTACATAATTCATTTAAGAGTTCCTTTAAGAGTTCCTTACCGAAAAGGAAAATTAAACATTAAACTTAGCCCACTTTATTCATAATTCATGAGTAATTGGCAGATGCAGTATTTTCGCTCATTCTCGGCTCGATATAATCGAGCCTCCGAGGAAAACTTTTTCTTCGAAAGAATTTAAAACCGCTCAAATACTGCATCTGCTAAAATTTTTGTGAATAATATGGGTTAGATTATTACTTAAAACTTTGTTCCTCTGATGGAAATATTCCATTTTCTACTTCTTCTTTAAAGGTCTTGATTGCCATTAAAGCTTGGTCTTTTAGGTTTGCATATCGTTTTGCAAATTTTGGAAGAAATCTTTCAAATAAGCCCAGCACATCGTGGAGGACAAGCACCTGACCGTCGCAATAAGGTCCTGCACCAATTCCAATAGTTGGGATTGAAATTTCTTCTGTAATTCTTTTTGCAAGTCCCATTGGAATAGCTTCAAGCAACAATGAAAATGCACCTGCTTCTTCCGCAATATGAGCCTCTTCAATAAGCCTCTTCGCTGATTCTTCTGTTTTTCCCTGAACTTTATATCCACCCATTCTATGTATTGACTGTGGTGTTAGTCCAATATGTGCCATTACAGGAATATCAGATTTCGTCATTTTTCTGATATGTTCTGCTACTTCTGCCCCACCTTCTATCTTAACTGCTGATGCGCCAGCCTCTTTAATAAATCTTCCGGCGTTTTTTACCCCTTCTTCGACGCTTACTTGATAAGACATAAAAGGCAGGTCTCCTATTACCATTGCATTTGTAACTGCTCTTGATACAAGTTTTGTGTGATATATCATTTCATCCATCGTTACAGGAAGGGTATTTTCGAGTCCTTGTACTACCATTGCCACAGAGTCACCAACAATAATACCGTCTATTCCTGCTTCATCCACTATTTTTGCAAATGGAAAGTCATAGGCAGTAAGGAGGGTTATTTTTTTCTTTTCCCTTTTTTTCCTTAAAAAATCTTGTATAGTAACTTTCTGCATTTTATTAAATTATATACTATAAGTTATTTTAAATGATATAGTTCGAATCGCTTTATAAAAAAATCTAACCAAAATCATCTTTACGGAGATAGACATTGAAGGGCATGACATTAAATATTTTTTTCATTATAAAACTTTGGCGGTGCCAACGGGATTCGAACCCGTGTTTTAGCCTTGAGAGAGTCTTTTACTAACTTTTTGCAAATCATTGATGGTGGCTGGTCTCCCTTTAGCTCCTTTATTTAAGCCTTTTCTGATATTTCTACTATGTTTATCCTTCCGGACTACCTACCTCCAGATTCAGGCAGTCTAATAGTTGTTATTGCTTTTCTTAAACATTCTTGTTATTATTTAGTAATTGCAATACAATGTAATTGAATTTAAATTTTAATAACATTGGAGAGATAATGGAATTACACAATTTTAACCCCTGGTGGCGGAACGGGAAAGTACCATCTGAATTCATCGGGAGAAAGAGAAAGATATTCAGTGAGGTTATCAAATACGTAGACAGACGCCAGATAGTACTGTTCACGGGATTAAGGAGGGTCGGTAAGACAACCCTTATGTACCAGATAATAGATGAGCTCCTCAGAAAAGACATAAATCCTTACGACATCTTATATTTCTCATTCGATGAGATGAGGTACGACCTTGGGGATATCATCAAGCAGTATGAGACAGATGTACTCCGCGAAGATATCACCAAAAAGAGAGTCTTTATACTCCTTGACGAGATACAGAAGCTAGAGGGCTGGCCTTCTAAAGTAAAACTTCTCTACGATGGAAACCCTAAATTAAAAATATTCCTGACTGGCTCAGCACAGATAACCATGTGGAGAGGGACAAGAGAGAGCCTCGCAGGGAGATTCTTTGATTTCGTGATAAAACCATTAGACTTTGAGGAGTATCTTGATTTCAAAGGAGTAAAGATTGACAGAAACAGGGAAAAGATCTTCGAGAAGGAACTGAAGAAACATATGTCAGGACTTCTAAAAACAGGAGGGTTTATTGAGGCTCTGGATATGGATCAGCATATGCTCAGAAAATACCTTAAAGAGAGTCTACTTGAGCGAGTCATCTTTGTGGACATCCCTCAGACCTTTAAGCTCAATCTGCCGGAGCTGCTTCTGAAACTATTAACCATTGCAGCTGCAAGACCGGGTTTTTTTCTTGATTATAAAAATTTGAGCAATGACCTGAACGTCGATCAAAGGACGATTGCCAATTACATATCATATCTTGAATACGCCCTTTTCTTACAAAAACTTTATAACTTTTCGCGAAATCTTCTTACGAGTGAGAAGAAAGTAAAAAAGCTTTATCCCTCTAATACAGCTTTTACCTTCGTGCTGAACCCACAGGCGGACTTAGCATCTGTTCTGGAACAGTTTTTTGTAAATAATCTTAATGCAAGATTTTTTCTGAAAACGCCGCAGAAAGAAGAGATAGACATAGTACAGATCCAAGATAAAAGTGTTCTACCAATTGAGATAAAGATTAAGGAAAAAATAGGCAGTGATGATGTTAAAACCCTTTTTAAATTCCTCGACAGAAATAATCTCAAGAGGGGATTGCTCATTACCCTTGATACAGAAACAAAATTTCAAAAAGAGAAACTTGTAGTTGATGCGATCCCTTATTGGAGATACTGGAGCATTAAACAGAAGACAGATAATTTATAGCACAAATGAGCGAGATCACAGAAGTCAGAAAAAATAAATGGTTCTTTCGTAAAAAAGTTAAAGCAATGAATTTATAAATATCCAATAAAAAGTGCATCGAACTCTACCGGATGTGAAATTCGATGCAATTGGATACTATCCCAGAATTGCTTAATATTCCAAATCAAAAAGTGACACAGTTTAATTATTCAGAAGTCTACAATGAGGCTTAAGTACTTGATTTTTGGCGGTCCCAACGGGATTCGAACCCGTGTTTTAGCCTTGAGAGGGCTACGTCCTAGGCCTCTAGACGATGGGACCTCAAAGACGATGAAATGTGAGAAGATAGCAGTGAAGGGTAAGAAGAACACATACATACAGTCTCTCTCTTTCTACTCACTATTAACTCTTTACTGTTAACAATTGTTTTGGCTGGGGAGAGAGGATTCGAACCCCTGTAAGCAGATCCAGAGTCTGCCGTCCTGCCGCTGGACGACTCCCCAAAAGATAAACAACTTCTTATTTTTCAATAAGTTAGGTTGTTCATATAGTATCATTAAGTATCCCAAAGTGTCAATTCCACGAATTAATTGTAAGTAGCAAAACGTTAGGGGGGATGTCCCTTGAGCGGACATTGTGAAATTTTT
>CAYOJI010000074.1:0-9660 GCA_964404225.1 uncultured Nitrospiraceae bacterium | reverse complement strand
AAAGATCATTATACAATTTGACAAAGTTATTATTTTCTTTTATTTTTAAAAACTATGTTTAAAACAGCAAAGATTTTAAAAATAAATAAGATAGGTCTTCCACATTGGATAAATTCAAAAATTCGTTACGGAGAACTTCGTAAGATAAAAAAGATTTTGAGAAAATATGGTGTCTATACGGTCTGTGAAGAGGCGAGGTGCCCAAATATCGGATATTGTTTTTCTAAACCTGGTATAACATTCATGATACTTGGTTCAAAATGTACTAGGAGTTGTGGTTTTTGTAATGTTGAAACTGCTAAGCCTGAACCTGTAAATATTTACGAGCCTGAAACGATAGCGCGAGTTTCAAAGGAGATGAACCTCAAATATGTATTGATTACTTCTGTAACAAGAGATGACCTCTTAGATGGCGGTGCTCTGCATTTTGCAAATACAATTAGAGCAATTAAAAATTCAATACCTAATTCAAAGGTAGAGGTACTTACTCCTGATTTTCAAGGTAAAGTTAATAATCTTAAGATGGTGCTGGATGCTGGTCCCGATGTCTTTAGTCATAATGTAGAAGTTGTTCCACGACTTTATCCTCGTGTAAGGCTACTTTCAGATTATATATGTTCATTGAAAATATTAGAATGTGCTAAAAAGTATGTTCCAAATGTTTATACAAAATCGGGTTTAATGATGGGATTAGGTGAAAAGATACACGAAGTAATGATAGTCTTAAAAGATTTAAGAGAGGTAGGTTGTGATATCATAACTATAGGGCAATATCTCAGGCCGTCTAAGTCAAAATTGCCCGTAGTGGATTATATAAGACCCGAGGTATTCGATGAGATTAGAGAAAATGCCCTATCAATGGGGTTTAAATATGTGGCTTCGGGCCCATTGGTAAGAAGTTCTTTAAATGCTGAAGAAATATATAATGTTGGTAATAACGGAGTGAACACATGTTTGAATTTAATAGGATAAAAAGGCTCCCCCCGTATGTATTTAGTATTGTAAATGCACTTAAAATTGAGGCAAGACATCGTGGAGAAGACATAATTGATCTCGGAATGGGTAATCCTGATGGCGCAACCCCTAAACACATTGTTGACAAACTTTGTGAAGCTGCGCGTAATCCAAAGAATCACAGGTATTCGGCCTCAAAAGGGATTACGCAGTTAAGAAATGCAATATGCGAATGGTATGCAAGACGTTATGATGTAATACTTGATCCAGAGATAGAAGCAGTTGTAACTATTGGTTCAAAGGAAGGTTTATCACATTTGGTTCTCGCAACAGTTGGTCCAGGAGATGTAGTTATGACACCTACTCCTGCATATCCAATACACCCTTACAGTGTAATAATTGCAGGCGGTGAGGTTAGAAGTATTCCTATCGGCGAGGGGATAGACTTTTTTGAGGAGATGGAAAAGGCTTATAAGTCATCGTGGCCAAGACCTAAAATGCTAATTATTAATTTTCCTCATAATCCAACAACACAGGTTGTAGATGGGCTTGATTTTTTTAAAAAAGTTGTTGATTTTGCAAAAGAGAATAAAATTATAGTTATTCATGATTTGGCATATGCAGACCTTGTCTTCGATGGCTATAAGGCCCCAAGTTTTTTACAGGTACCTGGAGCTAAAGAAGTAGGAGTTGAGTTCTTTTCAATGACAAAGAGCTATTCTATGGCTGGATGGAGGGTTGGGTTTTGCGTAGGTAACAAGGAGATTGTTGGCGCTCTGACAAAGATAAAGAGTTATTTAGATTATGGGATGTTTCAGCCTATACAGATCGCAAGTATCATAGCCCTAAGAGGACCACAGGATTGTGTTGAAGAGATAAGGAAGACTTATGAGATGAGGCGGAATGTCCTTATAAAAGGACTCCATCGCGCAGGATGGAATGTTGAGCCACCAAAAGCGACTATGTTCGTATGGGCAAAAATTCCGGAGCCATTCATAGAGATGGGTTCTTTAGAGTTTACTAAATTTCTTATCAAAGAGGCAAAGGTTGCGGTATCTCCTGGTATCGGTTTTGGTGAAGGTGGAGATCAGTATGTAAGATTTGCGCTTGTAGAAAATGAACACAGGATTAGACAGGCGACGAGGGGTATAAAGAAGGCATTAAATAAAGGGATTAAAAAATGATTAATGTCGGCATCATAGGATTTGGGACAGTAGGAACAGGTACAGCAAGAATACTTCTTGAAAATAAGGATGTACTCACTGAGAGAGTTGGTTTTGAGATAAACCTAAAAAAAATCGCCACTCGCAATATTCATAAAGAAAGGGGTATTAAACTACCCGAAGGGATATTAACCTCAGATGTTAATTCGGTATTAGATGATCCGGAAATACAAATAATAGTAGAGCTTGTCGGAGGAATAACGCCTGCTAAGGACTTCATTCTAAGGGCAATAAATAATGGGAAGCATATAGTTACAGCAAATAAGGCTCTTCTCGCTACTCACGGGATTGAAATATTTACTGCCGCGAAGCGCGCAGGGGTTGAGATAGGCTTCGAAGCAGCAGTTGCAGGCGGTATTCCAATCATAAAAGTAATCCGGGAGGGACTCGTAGCTAATAGGATAAAGGCAATTTATGGGATAATAAATGGAACAACAAACTATATACTTACCAAAATGACGGATGAAAATATCGAGTTCTCAGTTGCTTTAAGGGATGCGCAAAGACTTGGTTATGCTGAAGCAGATCCATCATTGGATATAGAAGGTATAGATTCTGCGCATAAACTTTCGATACTCGCATATCTTGCATACGGTATTTCTTTCCCCTTAAAGGATATATACGTCGAAGGGATTTCAAAAATCGATACTCAAGACATAAACTTTGCATCTGATCTCGGATATAAGTTGAAACTCCTTGCAATTGCAAAGGAAAAAGATGGAGAGGTCGAGTTAAGAGTACATCCGACCATGATTCCTAAAAATTATCTTATCTCAAAGGTAGACGGCCCGTTTAATGCTATATATATTTATGGTGATGCTACAGGTTCTACTCTATATTATGGTAGAGGTGCCGGCGATATGCCAACAGGCAGTGCGGTTGTTAGTGACATAGTGGATATTGCAAGGGATATCAGGAAAAATGTAAAACAAAGATTACCAATAATTGTAAAGTCTGCGAGGGAAGTAAAGATAAAAAGCATAAATGATATAACTTCGATGTATTATTTTAGATTTTCAGCACTTGATAGACCAGGGGTCCTTTCAAAAATATCAGGTATACTTGGTAATTATAATATTAGTATTGCCTCTGTTATCCAGAAGGGAAGAAGGATAGGTGAGGCAGTTCCACTTGTTGTTCTTACACATGAAGCAAAAGAAAAGGACGTAAGAATAGCTATAGAAGAAATAGACCGACTGCCCGTTGTTATGGATAAAACAGTCTTTATAAGGGTTGAGGATAGAGAAGAAAATTAACGAGTAATTATATGAAATTTACACAAGAGCAATATCTTCGATATTTGAGACATATTATGTTACCTGAAGTGGGTGAAGAGGGGCAGGCAAAGATTTTAAATGCGAAGGTTTTCGTTGTCGGTGCGGGTGGTCTGGGATCACCCGTTGGTTATTATCTATCAGCAGCAGGTATAGGGAAGATCGCTATAATAGATAATGATAATGTTGATATAAGTAATCTACAAAGGCAAATAGCACATAGTGTTAAAACTCTCGGTAAACCCAAAGTTGAATCAGCTAAAGAAACTTTTAAATCCCTTAATCCAGACATTGAGATTGTTGCTATTAAAGATCGGTTAAAGAAAGATAATATTTTTTATCTCATAGAAGATTATGATGTAGTTGTTGACTGTAGTGATAATTTTGCCACAAGATTTCTTGTTAATGATGCATGTGTTATCAAGAAAAAGCCGCTTGTAACAGGAGCAATCTTTCAATTTGAAGGTCAGCTTACTGTGATAATACCTGATGAGGGGCCTTGTTATAGATGCCTTTTTGAAGAGCCACCACCACCTGGTGTAATGCCTGCTCCTTCTGAGGTAGGGCTCCTTGGCGTTATTCCAGGTGTTATAGGCACACTTCAAGCGACAGAGGTTTTGAAATTAATATTAGGGATAGGGTCAATTCTTAAAGGAGAACTTCTTACATATAATGCATTGAATGCATCTTTCAGAAAGGTTAAGATTCCCAAAAATCCCAACTGTCCTGTATGTAGTGAAAAACCCACAATCACTGAATTAGTGGAGTATAATTAAGAATCAATTCAAAAACATTATTTTTTAAATTTTTAATTTTAAATAAAAGTGCTTTTAATCTCTGATAAAATATTGTCCGACATATTCTCACATTGTAGAGAATGTTATCCATATGAGGCATGTGGAATTCTTGCTGGTAAAAATGGTGTTGTAAAAAAGGTCTATAAGATGAATAACGTAGAAAAGTCGAGTGTTAGTTATATGATGGATTCAAGAGAACAATTTGCTGTAATGAAAGATATAAGAAAGCAAGGACTTGAAATAACAGCTATTTATCATTCTCATCCGACTTCAGCAGCTTATCCATCTTTAAAAGACATACAATTATCTTTTTATCCTGATTCTTTTTATTTAATAGTAGGCTTTGTTAACGAAGATTTAGAGGTAAGGGCTTTTGAAATAAAGGAAGGAAAAGTAAAAGAGGTTCAAATTAAGACGATCTCAGACAACTTTTAAATCCTAATATTGCAAAAATACTTGACACTTACTCTTTAATTTATTACGCATTTTCAATTAAAATGTTTATTATTTTTGTTATCGAGGAGGTGATAGTGTAGAATGGGATACGTGAAAAACTTAAAGTGCAGAGAATGTGGAAGGGAGTATGATGTTTTACCTATATATGTATGTGAATTCTGTTTTGGTCCACTTGAAGTAACCTATGATTACAAAAAGATAAAGAAGGTATTGACGAAAAAAGTGATCGAGAAACGTGAAAAAAATCTATGGAGATATAAAGAATTACTCCCGATAGATGGAGAACCGATCGTTGGTATGAATTCGGGCTATACACCTCTTCTAAGAGCTGACAATCTTGCAAAAGAATTAGGTGTAAAAGAACTTTATATAAAGGATGATACAGTAGTACATCCGACGCTATCTTTTAAAGATCGAGTGGTGTCAGTGGCACTAACAAAGGCGCGGGAGTTTGGTTTTGATACAGTCGCTTGCGCTTCAACAGGTAATCTTGCTCATTCTGTATCCGCTCATGGAGCGAAAGCAGGATTTAACCGATTTATATTTATTCCCGCGACGCTTGAGTCAAGTAAAATTGTAGCATCTTTAATTTACGAACCCAATCTTATTGCAGTAGATGGTAACTATGATGAAGTAAATAGGTTATGTAGTGAAATAGCAAATAAATATAATTGGGCATTTGTAAATATTAATATTAGACCTTTTTATGCAGAAGGCTCAAAGACTCATGGCTTTGAGATTGTGGAGCAACTTGGATGGGATGCCCCTGATAATGTTGTTATACCATGTGCAAGTGGTTCTCTTCTTACAAAGATATGGAAGAGTTTTAAAGAATTAAAGGAAATAGGAATAATAAAAGAACTTAACACAAAAATATTTGCAGCACAGGCGACGGGATGTTCTCCAATTACTACGGCAATAAAACAGGGTACCGATGTAATTAGACCTGTTAAGCCCAATACTATTGCTAAATCTCTTGCGATTGGCAATCCTGCTGACGGTTATTATGCAGTACAAGCAGTTGCTGAAGCTAATGGGACAGGTGAAGATGTATCTGATGAGGAAATTATAGAGGGTATTAAACTACTTGCCCGGACAGAAGGTATTTTTGCAGAGACAGCAGGAGGGGTAACCGTTGCGGTCACAAAAAAGCTGATAGAGTCTGGTAGAATAGGTAGAGATGAATGTACGGTTATATGTGTAACCGGAAATGGTTTGAAAACACAGGAAGCACTCACACAACATACTATTTCACCGCATTTTATAAAACCTCACATTTCTTCTTTTGAAGAGGTATTAGATAAAATAAAAAAAGGGGGTCGATAGAATATGTCTGTGAAGGTCAGGATACCAACTCCGTTACAAAAACTTACTAATGGTAAGGAAGAAGTAGAAGGAGTGCCAGGAACAATTATGTCTTTGATAAATCATTTAAATAGTAAATATCCAGGAATAGGTGAAAGAATTTCAGAGGGAGGTAAGGTAAGGAGATTCATAAATATTTATGTAAATGATGAAGATATAAGATTTTTACAGAATGAGGAAACCGAAGTAAAAGATGGTGACGAGGTATCGATTGTTCCTGCAATTGCAGGAGGATAATGTAAGGAGGAGGGAATATGAAGCAAAGGGTCAAACTTACGTTTCCCCAGCATTTAATCAAAGAGCCGGTTATCTTTACAATGGCTAAAAAATATGATGTAATGCCAAATATAAGAAGAGCGCGGGTTACAGAAACGGTCGGAGAGATGGTTCTTGAACTCGAAGGAACAGAAGAGAATCTTACTAAAGGGATTCAGTCCCTTAAAGATCAAGGCATTATCGTAGAGCTTATCGAGGGGGATATAATAGAGTAAGTTCCTAAATGTTAAATCCAATTTTATAAACATTTCGAAGTTTCTGAATAATTTCGGATAACTCAAAATTAATGTGATAGATATTTAAATTTTGGATTTTGGGAGAATGTATGCAAATAAGACAAGGAAAGAGCGCTATTGAATGGAAGGGTATAATTGAAGAATATAGGGAATTCCTTCCTGTTACGGAAAGTACTCCTATAATTAGCCTGAGAGAAGGTAATACCCCACTCATTAAAAGCTGTAACCTGAAGGAGAAACTTGGTTTGAATATAGAGCTTTATTTCAAGTTTGATGGTGCTAATCCTACAGGTTCATTTAAAGACAGGGGAATGACTCTTGCGTTGTCAAAGGCAATCGAAAACGGTGCAAGGGCAGTTATTTGTGCTTCAACTGGAAATACCTCAGCCTCAGCAGCAGCTTATGCTGCACGGGCAAATATTAAAGCTATAGTTTTAATACCCGAGGGGAAAATTGCTTTAGGAAAGCTTGTGCAGGCTTTAGTCTATGGCGCATTTGTATTCCAGATAGAAGGTAATTTTGATAAAGCATTGAATATTGTAAAAGCACTTGTAGAAAAATATCCGATCACACTCGTAAATTCCATAAATCCTTTTAGACTCGAAGGCCAAAAATCTGCAGCTTTCGAGGTGTGTGATCAGTTGGGATTTGCACCTGAATACCATGCTCTCCCTGTTGGGAATGCAGGGAATATTACTGCTTACTGGAAGGGTTATAGGGAATACTATAACGCTAAAAAAATTACAACATTACCTGTAATGTTGGGGTTTCAAGCAGCAGGGGCTGCGCCAATTGTTATTGGTAAACCAATAGAAAATCCTAAGACAATTGCTACTGCAATAAGAATAGGCAATCCTGCAAGTTGGCAAGGAGCTATTGCAGCAAGAGATGAGTCAGGTGGCAGGATAGAAGCTGTAACCGATGAAGAGATTTTAAATGCCTATAAGCTCATAGCTTCTGTAGAGGGTATATTCTGTGAGCCTGCTTCAGCAGCATCCCTTGCAGGTGTATTAAAACTGTATAAACAGAACTACTTTAAACCTCATACGACGGTTGTATGCACATTAACTGGCAATGGACTTAAAGACCCTGATACTGTTTTCAAAGTATCCAAAGAACCATTAAAAGTTGAAGCAGATGTAAAAGCTGTTGAAAAGGTTTTAGAGGGAATATTATAAAAACTATGAAGTATGTGGTAGTGATAGGTGATGGGATGGCTGATAGACCAGTTAAAGAATTGGGCTACAAAACACCACTTCAAGTCGCATTTAAACCTAATATGGACAGGCTTGCAAAAGAAGGGATTGTGGGGAAAGTTAGAACTATTCCAGAAGGGTTGCATCCGGGTTCTGACATAGCCAATCTGAATATAATGGGGTATGACCCTAAAAAATATTATAAAGGTAGAGCACCAATCGAGGCTGTAAGTATGGGAATTGAATTAAAGGATGAAGATGTAGCTTATAGATGTAATCTGGTAACCCTCAGATGTAATAAAGATAAAACTATAGCAATTATGGAAGATTATAGCGCTGGTCATATATCCACAGAAGAGGCAAGAGAGTTAATCAAGGCTATAAATGATAACCTTGCTACGGAAGATATTACTTTCTATCCAGGTATTAGTTATAGACATATTATGGTATGGTCATCTGGGGCAACTAATTTAGAATGTACACCACCACATGACATAATAGGTAAAGATATTTCAGATTATCTTCCGGTTGGGGAAGGTGAAGATGTTTTAAGGAATTTGATGTTGAAATCAATGGGCATACTTGAGAGTCACTCTATTAATAAACAGCGCGTTAAAAGGGGCGATAAACCAGCCAATTCAATATGGTTATGGGGACAGGGAAAGAAAATGAGAATCCCAACCTTTGAGGAAAAGTACGGGCTTCGAGGTGCTCTTGTTTCGGCTGTTGACCTGATGAGGGGGCTTGGGATAAGCCTGGGCTTTAGAATATTAAAAGTTCCGGGTATCACAGGTTATCTTGATACAAATTATAAAGGTAAAGCAGAGGCTGCAATTAAAGCCCTTGAGGAATTTGATATCTCATATATTCATATAGAAGCACCTGATGAGGCAGGTCATGCTGGTAGTTATTCCGACAAAATAAAAGCGATCGAAAATATTGATAAATTTGTTATTAGTACTATTGTAAGAGATATTAAGCACTTCAAAGATTACAAAATACTTCTTTTGCCTGATCATGCAACACCCATAACAGTAAGGACGCATACCGAAGAACCTGTCCCATTTGTTATCTATGATAGTTGTATTACAAGACAAAATGAAAAAATCTCATTTGATGAATCGATTGTAGAAAGAAGCGACATAATGGTATTCGAGGAAGGATATAGGTTAATGGATTACTTTATTAAGGGCGATGGAAAATAAAGAAAAGATTTTAGAAATCTTAAGACGTTTGAAAAAGGAATATCCCGAGCCTAAAACAGCCCTCAAGTTTTCATCTCCATTTGAGCTTCTTGTTGCTACAGTTCTTTCAGCACAAGCAACTGATGTTTTGGTTAATAAGGTGACAGAAAAGCTTTTTAAAAAATATAGAACAATAAAAGACTATGCTGATGTTTCACCCAAAGAATTTCAAGAGGATGTGTGTTCCATTAACTTTTATAAGAACAAAGCAAAAAATATTCAGGCCGCAGCTAAAATGATAATAGAGAAATTTAATGGAAAGGTTCCAAAATCAATGGATGAGCTTTTGAAGTTACCAGGCGTTGCTCGAAAAACTGCTAATATTATTCTTTCGAATGCTTACGGGATTAACGAGGGGATTGCTGTAGATACCCATGTCAAAAGGCTTGCACAAAGACTTGGACTGACAAAAAATGAAGACCCCATCAAGATAGAAAAGGATTTAATGGATATAACCCCTCAAAAAGAATGGGGTAACCTTTCACACGTTTTAATCTTTCATGGAAGAAAAATTTGCCAGGCAAAAAAGCCAAATCATAAAGATTGTATTTTATTCGATATTTGTCCATCAAAAGATATCTAATTGTAAGTAGCAAAACGTTAGGGGGTATGTCCCTTGAGCGGACATTGTGAAATTTT
>CAYOJI010000073.1:9584-10441 GCA_964404225.1 uncultured Nitrospiraceae bacterium | reverse complement strand
AAGAGCTTGAGAATATTAAAATTAATGTACTCTTCTTTTCTCATATTCAAATCTTAGTAATTTTAATTACGAAATTCAAGAAAAATGTTTGATTTTTTCCTTTCTTAAAATGCGTTTTGCAGTATCATATCCAGAATAGCAAGCCCCGGGCATCCCAAAGCCAATGCTTGTCCAGTGACCTGTTAGATACAATCCTTTAATAAGAGAGAATTTACTTAAGATAGGATTAAATATTTGTGAAGGGTTTTTTGCCCACCCGAAAGCAGCACCTTTATAATTGAGAGTGTATCTGTATAATGTGTAAGGAGTTGCAGAATCAAAATGGGCGATGTGTTTTTTTAAATGTGGGATAAATTTTTCAATTTTTTTTAAAAAACTGTTTGCTATTCTTTGTTTATTTTGTTGCCAAAATATTTTTGTTTTAAAAGATGCAGCACTAAATGCTACTATTGTTTTTCTATCAGGAGATACTTTAAGTAGAAATGCGTTAACCTCTTCGAAATTATATTTTTTTATTTGAAAATAAATTTTTTCTAAATCATAATGTGTAAGATACCAAATATTTGGTCCTGACTGAAGAAGTCCTTTAAACGGTTTATTTATTCCAATATAAAGAATAAAGGTTGATAATGAAGGGGTTATGTTTTTTAAATTGTTAATTACCTGTTTACCAATTATTTTTTTTCCTAAAAAAGTTTTGAATGTTTGAGTCATATCACATGCAGATACTACATATTTTGAAATAAAGGTTTCATTATTATCTAATTTAACACCAGTAACTGAATTATTTTTAACAAGAATTTTTTTAACACGTCTTTTATATAAAATTTTACCACTGTTTTGCTCTACGATATATG
>CAYOJI010000073.1:0-9574 GCA_964404225.1 uncultured Nitrospiraceae bacterium | reverse complement strand
CTCCTTCAGGATAATAGCCACCGTCAATTATAAATTCACTAAAAATTTTTGCACCGCTGAATGCATGCATTTGAGATGGTGGTAACCCCCCGTTTCCAAAAACGGGAAAAGCTAAAGCGTTAATTAATTTTTCGTCCTTAAAAAAAGAGCGTAGAAGGTAACCAAATGTTTTATCTTTTAGTTTCGTAAATTCTGATTGATTGTCAGATGTAAGAAAGTTAAAGAAGTTTATAATATTATCTTTTTCTTTTGGAAAAATACTTATCAATTCGGAAATTGTTTTTTTTGTATCATTCCAGAATGTTATTTTAAAATCTGGAGTAATAATAATGTCAGAGGGGTCAAACCTTATAATTCTAATCAACTTATCAACACCCAGTTCTGTCAGAATCTTTCGAACATGTCCACCTTCTCGATAATTTCCAAAAGAATGTGCAGCAGCATCAAATAGAAACTTTCCTCTTCTAAATGAGGTAAAGTAACCTCCCGGCTTATTATGTTGCTCTACAATTAATACCTTCATCCCTGCTTTTGCAAGATAACATCCGCATACAAGTCCGCTTATCCCTGCTCCAATTATAATTACATCATAAATATTTTTTTGCATTACTTATTCTCTCCACATCGAAAAATAGAATTCATTTTTTGATACACAAAAACCTTCCATATCTTAAATAGTCATAATGAGTTTCAATCATGACTTTGAAATAGCGGATTGATTTTCGAAAATATTCTTCTGACGCACCCTTAAGGTAAACTTTGGACATCTGTAATTCTTTTAAACGTGCACGGAGTCCACGATCTACAATATCAGTTGTGTCTTCGTAATGAAGAACAGTAAATCCTGTATCTTCTAATAATTGGCGTGTTTCATCGAGACTATGTTGAAAGAATACACCCTCAGCATACGTGCCGGGAAAACTACCACCTGCATTATTAAGATCGCCCTTATCACCTTTTAACCATTCATGAAAACCCATGATACCATTTTTCTTAAGCGTTTTATATAATCCGACTAAAGCAGTTTTTTTATCCCACCAATGTCCCATGGTTTCGTTATGGAAAACCTTATCAAATGTGTTTTCTAAATAATCCAATTTATGAACATCTTTGACTTGTCGTTCTATGAGGTGCGCAACACCTTCAAGATGATCACAGTCAATGGCTTTTTTTACTTGATTAGGATTAATATCAAATGCAATGATTCTGCATCCACACATTTTAGCGATGAGTCTTGTTGGAGCACCATTGCCGCAACCTGCATCTAATACCATATCATCTTTGGTTATATTCATCATTTTAATTAATTTAATAACCTCAGACTGAGTATGATGCGACATGCTTTCCGTGTCGAAAACCCTTCTGTCTGTACTTTTTGGATTTACCCCAAAAGCTTGATACAATCTTTGTAGTTCTTCTGCCGTATAAACTGGGAATCCTATGTTTTCTGAATAACTTTTTATTATACCTTCTATTATCTTTTGTTCGTTAATCATTTAAGTAATCCTCCAATTTATTCTAAAGAATAAAGTTTTTCCAAAATATCATCCACATACAAGGCCTCTTATGCCTGCGACTATGATTATGGCATCATACATGATTAAATACTAAATTCTAAATAGATCTCGTTCAAAAGAAATGAATTTTTGTCAATTTTTGTAAACTCAGAAAGTCGATCTATAGCTTTCTGTATATCCTTAACCCTTGCTTTTATTTTAAGCTTATCCAACTCCATCTTTTTTTCTATGTAGACTACTTTGAAATAGTGATTAAATAAAGATGCTATATCATTATATCTCAGAGAAACATATACTACGAAGTCAGTCCATAAATCTTCATCTTTTATAAAAAGCGATTCACCTTGAATTACATTTTTGTTCTATTAACTTATTCACCAATTCTACTGCATCCTTTACTGTAGTTATATTCGGAATATCCTCATCTCTTACAGATATTTTAAACTTTTTTTCTATTGCTACAGTGATTTCTATAGCCTTGATAGAGTCGACTTCTAAGTCATTAGTTAAATTTGTTTCAGGTGTTATTTCTTCTTCGTCAAATCCGGAGACATCTGATATTATTTTTATGATTTCTTTTTCAATGTTGTTATTCAATTATATTCCCCCTTCCATGAATTTTTTTATCACTAAGCAAGCATTATTGCCACCAAAGGCATAAGAATTGTTTAAAGCTATATCTACAACATGTTTTCTTGCTTGATTTGGAACACAATCAATATCGCACTCGGGGTCAGGTGTCTCATAATTTATTGTAGGTGGAATAATATTATTTTTAATGACAAGGGCACATGCGATTGCCTCGAGCGCTGAAGCAGCGCCCATTGTATGCCCAAGCATGGATTTAATTGAACTTACTGGAATTTTTTTATAACCCGATCCAAAAACCTTTTTAATTGCAGCGCATTCTGTTTTATCATTAGAAATTGTTCCCGTGCCGTGCGCACATATATAATCAACATCATCTGGTTTTATATTCGATTGACGCATTGCTTTTATCATGCATTGAGAGATGCCTTCAACAGAAGGTTGGGTCATATGTTGTGCATCACAACTAAGGCCATAACCTAATATTTCAGCATATATTGGTGCATTTCTTCCCAGAGCACTATCTAATGCTTCAAGGATAAGTATTCCAGCACCTTCTGCTACCATCATGCCTTTTCTGTTTTTGTCAAAGGGTTGGCATTTTTCAGGTGATACAGCGGATAACTGATTAAATCCTGTAAAAGCAACCTTAGAAAATGGTTCCGATCCCCCTGCAAAAACAAAATCTGCTCTATTAAAGTTTATTAAATCGAAACCATATCCTATTGCATAATTACCTGCAGCACAAGCAGTGGAGAACATTATATTAGGGCCATATATTTTAAAATTTTTAGCTAAAGCTGCAGAAGTAGAGTGGGTGGGTACCTGACAGAGCAATTCTTCACGATAGGCAGGTTGTTTATGAATTATATCGATTTCATTAATTATCTCTACGGTTTGCACAGAACCCATAGTTGTTCCAATACATATAGCAATCTTCTTATCGAAAAAGTTATTCTTTGACAGTTTTGCATCCTCTATCGCAAGCTTTGTTGCTGCAAGGGCAAATTGTGAGGATCTATTTAATAGATTAATTTTTTCTTTGGAAATGAAATCTTCGGGGTTAAAGTTTTTGACTTCTCCTCCATTATGGGTGAAGTGGTTTGTTGTATCAAAAGATCTTACAGGGCTTATTCCAGATTTACCTTTAAGAAGGTTGTCCCAGAATTCCTGCCAACCTATACCTATACCAATGGAAGAAATAACACCAAGACCAGTGATTACAACCCTTCTATTCATTTTTTACGCTTTCCTATTGGAGAAATTACACCTACACCTGTAATTACAATATTTTTAGTCATTTATAATTATAAGATTATAAAAAACTTTTAAAAAACGCCATAACATCCAATAATTTAACAAAATTATTTAAATATCTCAATAATGTAACTCTTTTTGTAAGTAGCAAAACGTTAGGGGGTATGTCCCTTGATCGGACATTTCCCCAAAAAACCACAGTAAGCCGAAATTTTAGATGCTTCCTTTTATCGAGACAAAGGGCATATTTATGAGTCTTTATACAGACAAGGCAAGCCATTTTAAGACTACACGACACACTGAGATCCCGAAGAGTGCACTTTTTAAACTGGCTCAATCTTTTAAAAAGTCTGAAAGGACAATTCTCTCTATTTAAGATGGTTTCAGGATGAAAACTAGGTTATAATAAAACCAAAGGAATAACCTTATGAGAATCTCAGAGCAGATATTTCCAAGAACCGTAGCTTTAATTGTTTCAACAAATGAAAGAGATAATGTAATGACTGCCAGCTTTGTCATGCCAATAAGCTTTAATCCAAAATATTTGGCATTTTCTCTCTCCCCAAAGAGATATACCTTTGAGAATTTCAAAAAGATAAAGGAATTTACCTTAAATGTCTGCTCAAAAGATATGTTAGAGATAGCCAAGATTTGTGGAACTTATTCTGGCAGGGATAAAGATAAGTTTGAATTAGCAAGACTGAAAAAAGAAAAATCGAAATTTATAAAGCCTCCGATGATTGAAGATTGCCCCATCTCCTTTGAATGTAAGATAGAAGAGATGAAGGAATTTGGAGACCACTTTTTAGTTGTTGGAAAGGTTCTTAATGAAGTGATAAGGAGAAAGGACTTTGAACCCCTGCTTCATAAAAGTGGTGATGTTTTTCTGGCTGTAGTAAGTTATTGATTTTATTGGCGTCCCCAACGGGATTTGAACCCGTGTTACCGCCTTGAAAGGGCGTTTTAAGTAGTTTTGCTAGATTTTTTAAAATCAACAAAAAATCTATAACTTATTGTTTTTTAAGAAAATTTTTATTGTTTCTATTTAGATTCTATAAGGTTAATTTAGATCAATTTCGCTCTCTTGTGGACACTATTTGGACACCAAAATTTCTATCCACTTTAAAAACCATTCAATGATTAAGCCCAAATCAGAAGTTCCCACGAGTTGGGAAATTCCATTTTAAGGCAAGATTCTCCCTCTTTTATGAATCTCTCTTTTCTCCTACTCTGAAATCAGTTCTTTAAAAAGAAAAAAAAGGAAGAGAAGTGGAATTTAAGCCAATTATTAAGGAAAAGGTAAAAGCCTTGAGGTTATTGATAGACTTATTAAGAAATTAAAGCTTATTGATGAAGAAGTTAAAAGAGAACTCTCTTTCTTATAGGATTATGGATTGGATATATTCCTTGGCTGTAAGATTGTCAAGCTAACTGAAAAAATACATTAGATAAGATGGAAACCACGCTAGAAGCTCAGAGAGTGCTTTCTATATGAGATAAACCTCAAAAGTTCTACAGAAGGTGGTGGGTATTTTTATATAACCATTTCTCAATGATACTTAAGAATTTGTGGCAATTATACTTTGGACGATTTCATTATCTAAGAATTTCTTACCAATGGTTTCAATGGATCTTCTAAACGTTACATCCATAGTCAAAAATTTACCGAGTTTTATATCCTGGCCAAGTAAGTTCGCAAATTTATTTGAAACCGGAGATGGATTTATAATTCCGAAAAGCCTAATTCTTGCTCTTCCAATAGAACCCACTCCATACAAATATTTAAAAAAAAGATCGCTTTCGGGAAGAGAATAACCTATTACAAATATATTTTCTGCTTCCGATAACTCAGATGCTGCATTTATCCAAACTGTTTCTAATTTTGGAGAGTATTCTGTCTTATTCCATGTTGGGGGAATAATAAACGGCACAGAGTCAACTTTCTCTCCACAGTGTTTAAGGTCGGAAGAAGATAATTTAGAGCCGATATCTAAGTTAAAAAATTTTCCACCTGGTAAAAAAGGAGCAAGAGGGCGATATTTAGAGAAGAAATCAGAAAATTCCCACGGAAGAATCTCACCACATTTCGAACACTTAGCCCAATTTAAAGACCCATGCAATTTTGCTAAAGGAACAAAATAGCCTTCTTTTGGGCTTTCAGACAAACAATAGTTTACTGGAACACCGTTAAAATACAATGCATAGTCTAATGCCAAATCATAATTAAAGGTAATAATAGAACATCTTATTTTCTTATCAATTAGATTTTTTATTAATTTAGCAAAGGAGTTATAGGTATATGGAGGATATACACGATTTTCCTTGACTGGATAAGAAATTGTTGCTTCCAATGTCTTTAAAATTACCCGTCTCATAGATATGGGAAGGCGTTCGATATCTTCGGTGGACATTCTTGGCAAACGCTTAATTAATCGCCCCATTTCAAAAGCAGCAAATACTGATTCGATATTATCTAAATCTATATTCGCTTTTGAATAGACAATCTGGAGGGCAGAGATAGCCTTAAATACTCGTTCAAAATCTTCTCCAAATGGGTCTACTTTTCCTTCTTCGGAAAGTCTACGGGCTTCATCGAGAAAATCAGTCATTGTTGGCGCGCCTGCTTCTTTTGAAGCACCCGCTCCAAGAATAAATACTATTTCACTCATCTTTATTCTCTGTAATTATATCAGGATTTCTCTTTAACTTAAAAGGACTTTTTGTGCTTTGTTTCACGTTCTTTCTTCTATGTCTAATTTTAAGATGCTATTGGTTTTTGGTAGAGAGCTTTTATCTTTTAGGATAAGCGACCAAAAAGAAATGAAAAAATAAAGGAAATTTCTGTTTTTGAGGAAAATATTTTTATATTTTGACTATCCCTTTCATTCTTTTTAGGTCTAGATAGAGACAAGAGAACATAGTTCACTTTTTCTCCAAGCTTGGTTGCTTTAAGGTTCTCAAGATATGAGAGAAGAGATGAAATATGAAAAACTCATTAACAAGTAGGAAGCTTATCATTTTAACAGTTATGTTTATTATATTTATGAGTGGATGGGTAGGATTTATTGTGGTCTTCTACCAAATATAGAAAATATAAAAACCAGAGTGAATGAAGAATATCTTAATCTGCTTCAAAAGATATTATGATTCCACCACTAGATTCTTAACCCCTCACTTTATTACACTTATTAAAGTTTCTATAAGGGATTAGTCCTGTTTCTTATTAGTATTTAGGTATTTGAAAGAACTGGAGTCATCTCTATAGAGACTCTTCATTCCAGATTTTCTTCTTTGATAGGCTTTGGATGTGTAGTCCTTTCTATCTAAAAATTATGAAAGCTCTTTTCCGATACCTTATTTGCAGGGCAGGAAGCTAGAAATCTAATAAAAGATTATGAAGCTATGGGAAAATTATGCGAGTAGATGTGTTGTTTATGAGCCAGAGAGTATTTTCAATATAATACCTAAAATATTGCAAAGCTATCAGATTTCTGGCACTGTAATCCAAGCCTTAATAAAGGCAAAGCAAAGTATACTTATCCCTAAAATTTTAATTGAAGAAATTTGAGATATACCCAAAACAAAGTGAGGAAAGTTTCTATATTTTGAAGAATAAGTCTTAGCCCATTATCGTAATCATTTCTTAAAGCCAACTTTTGAAAGGTGGCTTTTTTAGAAAGGCTTCCTTCTTACCGGCTTCTTAAAAGAATTTCTTTTTCTACTTCTTCTCTTGGTTTTGCATATTTTGATCTTGAAGCCTCAATAACCTCATTTTTAAAGGACTTCCATTTTTCAGGTGAAGGAAGAGTAATAGCACTGAAAGGTTGAGAGGTTTTACCATTGACCATTAGTTTGAGATAGATATGATGATTAGGAAGATTGATCAAATCAGTTTCATTAAATAAGGGATAAAATTCTCTTGCCAGATATCTTGCATCTTCAATTCCTACTCTAAAAGAGATAATTGTTCCTACATTACCAAAGATAGCTGATCTTATTCTTTCATCAAGTTGTTCAAGATATTGATGAGCTAAGATAAGAGCTAAGCCATACTTTCTTGCCTCAGCCAAGATTTCAGAGAAAGATAAAGTTAAGAAATTATGAATCTCATCTATATAAAGATAAAAAGGTGTTCTTTCTTTTTCTAATAAATTAGCTCTACTTAAGGCAGCCATCTGGATTTTGGTAATGGTCATTGCTCCTAAAAGAGAACAATTATCTTCTCCAATCTTTCCTTTAGCTAGATTGACAATCAAGATCTTTCTTTTATCCATTATCTCTCTAAAAGAGAAACTATTTTCTTTTTGAGAGATAATATTTCTTAAAGGAAGATTAACTAAAAACTGGCCAATTTTGTTTAAGATAGGGGAGATAGCTTCTGATTTTAATCTTTCTGGATATTTCTCAAACTCCAAAAGCCAGAATTCTTTAAGCTGAGGGTTTTTAATCTCTTTTAAAACAATCTTTCTGAATTCTTTATTTGTTAAAAGTCTTGGTAAATCTAAAAGGGTACTTCCTGGATATTCTAATAAACTAAAAAGAGAATATCTTAAGAGATGCTCTAATCTCGGACCCCAAAAATCAAACCAGATCTTTTTAAAGACAGAGATAAGACCTGAAACTAGAAGATGTTGAAGATTTGGAGAAACCTTCTCTAAAGGATTAAAGCCAATAGGATAATCTAAATCTTGGGGATTAAAATAAATAACATCTTTAATCCTTTTTTCGGGAATAAAATCCAAAAGATCTTCTGCTAAATCCCCATGGGGATCAATTAAAGCTAAACCATTTCCAGCTTTAATCTCTGAGATAACCATATTTTTAATTAAGGTAGATTTACCTGTCCCAGTTTTACCAATGATATAAATATGAGATCTTTTATTTTTCTCTTTAATTCCAAATCTCTTTTTAAGGTCTCTCCAGTTAGTAATAGCAAAGAAGGTGATTTGGTTTTCTTTGTTGTTTAATTCAGCCATTCTTAAAATAATAGATCTCCCTCTTTGATAATTAAAGAAGGATGTTTTTTCTCCTAAGTCAAATTACCCTTAAATCCCTTAATCAAAAGAAGGGCAAGACTCTCTCTTAAGGCAAATCCTCCTTCCTTGTTTGGTTTTCTGATCCTCATGAAATATATTTAAAGTTTTGACCAAAAAATAGACTGGATAGCTCATAGCCTATCTTCGAATTTTATTCATTCCGCTGAGTTCTTAAGTTACTCATCTTTCTCTATTTTGCAAGACTTTCAAGAAAGGTTGAGTTAAAAGGGTTTTAATCTTATTATGGCAATCTTATCTGATAAACCTAATTTGTTTTTGGGAAGATTAGAAAAAAGAATCGGTAAAGCTATAATTGAAAGGATCAAAATCAGAAGAGTCAAACATCTAAGTGAGGAAGAGGCAAAGCAGTGTGGTAGTAAAAATCTCAGAGAGTTAAAGAGTACTTTGAAAAAATAGTATGATGTTAATAAAAATTCTCTAGGAACATTTGGTAATTTTACTTTAGATCTTAATAAAAAATAGCTTCATGAAAACCTGGGAAATATCTCGGACCTTCATTTGTAACAACAATTACTTTCCCTCTTTGTCATCCTTTCTACAGATTTCCTATTTTATTTCAAAATTTTGTTATATTCTCAACTCAAATATTTTCTTTTAAGTCATAATCATCTATCTATCATCATGCTAAATCATTTTAATTTCAAAAGTTTTCGATAGATACTTCACATTTACGAACTATCTCATTTATGTTCATGTCAACAGACAAAAGCAAGACAAAATTCTCAGATTATTCACGAATTTACGCCGTGGGTAAGTTTCTTTTAAATGAAGGAATATAAAAACCCTTCAGATTATTCATAATCCAGGTTCGAACTTCCTTTATTCCGCGGAGCCAACTTGCCTCAAAAGACAAAAATCCCCCCTTTCTCTTAAATGAGAAGATTGATTCCATCTGTCGCTCCGAGGAGCTCCCCCAGAAGCTGGGGAACATCCTTAGGGCAATTCGGGGCATATAATTGCTTTTTCAACCACAAAAAGGGACTTTCGTAACGAAAGCCCTTTTTATCTTTAGGTCTCGGTTTAGCAGTATTGCGGAAAAGCAAGAACTATTCTACAATAACCTTAGAAGTCGTAAGTTAAGTTAAGGGTGGTAATTATGGAAAGTATTCAAAAATTTCAAGAACTACTAAAAAAACTTTTTCAGTTTGAGACATC
>CAYOJI010000072.1:0-11012 GCA_964404225.1 uncultured Nitrospiraceae bacterium | reverse complement strand
CTATCACGGAAAAGGTGATGCTAACAAATCTTTTTTTAATGTAGCAAATTTTTTGGTATTTATATTATAATTTTACATCTCTTCCCATAATTTCGGGTGTAGAGGGGTTACATTTAAAATCTAAAAAGGAGGTATTTCTTATGCCAAAGCCGGTCGTTAATGAGGATTTATGTGAAGGGTGTGCAACCTGTGAGGAAATTTGCCCACAAGTGTTTAAGGTAGGAGATGATGGTAAAGCCCGTGTTATTGGTCCTGATAAATGTGATACCTGCAATTGTCAAGAGGCTGCTGATACATGTCCTACTCAAGCGATAACCCTTGAATAGGGTAGTTATAAAATAATAGTGGCTGGAATGCCTCCAGCCACTATTATTTTAAATCGAGTAAGAGGTAAATAATTTAACAGGAACTTTTGCATTTACAGGTAATTGAGCCCTTCTTTGAAATCTTTTTAATTGTCAAATTTGCCACCCCCTTTCATAGAGGAAATCCGAGCTTCGTGCTCAGATAATTTTCATTATATACTATTATAATAAAAACATTTGTAAAGATCTTTACCTTTCGGATCTCCTAAAAGTAATGCCCTGTATCTGCATCCCCCTCTGCATAGTTCAATACATTTGCAATCACAATTTAATTCATCCATCTTAATAGGTTCTATTTTTCCCCAGCAATTTCTTAGTCCGTCTTCTATTTTCCCTATAGGATTATCTGAATAAAAGGAACATTTTGCTACATTTCCGTTTGAAAATATTCCCATGAGGTGCAATCCGCATGCATAACCTTTTGCACTTGAATGAAACCCATTGTCATATCCATATTTGAAATATTTAGCTGCCTCTTTTGGGCTCAATTGGAAAGCTACATTTTCTTTTAGGCGCCCTGTTATACATGGGACATCGACCGTCCAGCTTTTGATACCTAATTTTTTAAATAATTTTTCGAGATGATCGAAGTCTTTTAGGTTTGCTTTATGAATCATTGTTGAAATAGATACTTCGTATCCCGCATCCAAAGCCCTTATTACCGCAGAAATTGCCTTTTTAAATGTGTCTTTGCCCCTTAGAGAGTCATGCGAGTGTTCAAGCCCATCTATACTTATTTGTATTTCATCAACATTAAGTCTATTCAGTATCCTTTTATTTAGAAGCAATCCATTCGTGAATAGAATCTTTCTGATTAAAAAATCAGGAAGCACTCCATTTATTTCTTCAAAATTACTGTGAATTAGAGGCTCTCCACCTGTTATTAGAACTCTTAATCCTTGCATTTCCTCAAATTCTTTCAAAACACTTTTTATCTGTTTGACCGAAAGCTCTGAAAATTTTTTATTTTCGATATAGCAATGTTTACATCTTAAATTGCATCTATTCGTTATTTGTAGCTCAATATAGCGAAGAGAAGGAACAGGTGATTTAATAAGCGGTGGATGTTTTAAAAATCTTTTTTCTTCGGTAAGTATACCTTCTTTAATACAATATTTAAGAAAGGCGAGGTCCTTTGTTGAACAACCACCTATTGATGCACACCGTTTAAGGAAATCAAAGGCTTTATTGTCAAGCTCATAAAGGTCATCTTTTGCAATATGATATACTGAAGGGCTCTCGAGCCATTTAAGAACAGCTTTATCAGAAAGAAAATATTTCATAAATTTAAAATAACAAATTCTCAGCGATTATAACTATCTTAATCAGAAATTGTATGTGAGCTGAATATTTTTCTTGCGAAATTATATCAATTTCAGTGATATTATTTGGTAATTGAAAGATATTATGGAAAAAATCAATTTAGAAGAAAAAGTTTGTCTTTTGTTTTGTTCATATTATAAACATGCAAGAAATAATAACCTTGCATGCTTGGGATACACTATTTTGGAAAAGTTTCTGCAAAAAGGCAATGAAATTATATTTAAAAAATATGAAACTACGATTAATGCAACTACCGTAAAATTACTTAGAGACAACATGTGCATACATTGTCCATTCTTTAAAGAAGATTGTGATTTTATTCAACATAAAGATTGTTCACCCTGTGGTGGCTTCATTCTTTTAGGACATCTTTTAGGAGAAGGTCTTATAACAATTGACAACATAATAGATATTATTTACACTTTCAAATATTGTAAGTGTTAACCCGAATAAGTGCATTTTGGGATTTAAATACTACGAAAATTATATCCATAATTTATAGATTTTAATCAAATGATTAAATCGGGGGGTATGTGAAAAAATTTTCTATAACAGAAATTGTAGAGATGGCTATACAGGCTGAAAAGCTTGGGTATGAATTTTATACCGAAATGTCTAGGAGGTTTCGAGAAAATGGTGAACTCAGAAAACTTTTTGAACTGCTTGCTACACATGAATCAAAACATGGTGACAGGTTTTCCGAACTGATGCAGAAAATAAAAGATGAAAAATCCGAAGATTGGGAGGAAGTTATCCTTTATATTCGAGCATTAATCGATTCTGAGTTCTTTTTGGGTAAAGATAAATGTCTTCCCTCACTTGAACATGTAAAAACAGCACGTGAAGCAATCGATTATGCACTTTGTTTTGAGAGAGAGACGCTACTTTTTTATTACACTTTAAGAGAAACTACTACAGAGAAAGAAATCGTAGATGCAATTATCAAAGAGGAGAAAAGTCATATAATTTGGTTGAATAATCTGAAAAAAAGTTTCACTTAATCTGAGTTATCTTTAATTACCCCACAAATAATCTTTTAGATAAAAATATGCCTCTTTTTAATATTAAAAAGATTACAAAGATTATATTAATATCCTTGATAATCTTAGTTTTTATTTCTATTTTTTTTATATATCTTTACTACAAAGACCTTAAAAAAACTTTTGTTTTAACACTATCCGATAAGGCTACAACCCTTATAGGGCAAGATGTTCGTATAAAAGATTTTTCTGTTACACCTTTTGGAACATTAAGTTTCTATGAAATACAAGTAAAAAATCCCCAAGAATTTAAATCCGGTAACCTTTTGTATATCAAGGAAATTGATATAACAATGAATGTAAGAGAACTTTTTAAAAGAAGATTATATTTTGAAAGAATAACTGTTCATATGCCAAAGCTTACTTTAATAAAAGACGAGAAGGGAAGATTAAATATTTCAGAACAACTTAAAAATTTTTTTAAGAGAAAACCAATTTTTGAATACAACATAAATATGTTTACAATTAAAAATGGATCTTTTAATTTCAATAATATACAGGATTATAAAATCGATAATATTAATATAACCCTTAAAGACATTTCTTCCAAAACAGGAACTAAGAGTTTAATAAAGGCAAGTTCATTATTTTTGAACAATAATATAGGATTTGAAGGATGGATATATCTTAGGGATGATCCAAAAAAAATTAATTTAACCATTTTATCTGAAAATTTTACATTTATCCCTTTTAAAAAATTTTTTGAAAAATATAAAGTTGGAGTAGATAAAACAAAAGCTGATGCAAAAATAAATATCATCGGCAATTTTGAAGAGGGATTTAATATAGATTCAGATATTAAGGTTAAAGATATTCATCCTATTTATACAAGAAATAGAATAAATCTTATTTTTGTATATATTAAAGCCTTTTTAGATCTTCATAGGAACACACTACATGTTAAGGACTGTTCGTTATTATCTGATAAATACTTAGCGATTAAATCGTGGGGTAGAATTTCGAATCTATATAAAAATCCTTCTTATGAGGCAGGGATGATGATTCATAAATTGGACCTTTGTATGATAAATCTAAAAAATGCCACCTTAAAAGGTTATATTGCTTCTGACATAATAAAGATAAAAGGAGAAAATATAAATACACCTCCTCTCATGTCGGGGACACTTTCTATAAGGGATGCAATTATAAAATCAAATGTTATTACTCTCCAAAGGTTAAACGGAAATTTAGAATTTTTAAACTATAAGGATAATTCTTTTAGAATAAAAGGTTCTACAGAAATTTTAGGAGTAGGACAATATGTTTTTCAAAATACTCCTATCGCTTTATTTTCGATGAACATCAGAAAAAGAACGAGGCAATTAGATATTGAGTTCTTGATAAGTTTGCCATATTTTCAAATTTCTCTTCAAAAGGACAGAAAAATCTCTGTTCAGAAAATTTTCTTTAAGACTAAAGGAGTCTTAAAAGACAAGGTCTTTTTGGGTAAAAATTCCTTGATCCTCGATGATTTAAGTTATTCTGGTCATCATATGGCTTATCTAAGGTTTAATTCGAATTTATTACTGAGAAAAAATTATTTTGTGATGGAAAGAAACGATATCAAAATGCAAAATGCAAGTTTTTTTATGGATTTGATAGAGATAAAGGCTCGGCAGGAAGGAATCGCAGATATTAAAATAAAGAATTGCAACGCTATTTTCAAAAAATGGAATTTGAAATTTTTTATTCCAGACTCCTCTTTAAATATAAATAAAGATAAAAGAGGTCTAAATGGTAGATTTAATTTTTTTAATGGGAAGATTATTTTTCCTGAGATGATTTTTATCATTATGTCAGGGAATGGGGAATTTGATAATGAAAGTTTTCGTATATTAATCCCACGTGCTGAAGTTTCCGAAGGAAATATCAAGCTTGAATTAAAAGGTGAAACGAGACAAATTTTTCCGCTAAAGATTAGAGCTGAGGCTAAGGACATAGAAATGGGTAATGTATACCAGGTTTTTTCAAAGTTTATAAAGATCCCTTATAAATTTAGTGGATACATGGAGGATGCAAATTTTGATGGTTTGATAATTTCTTTAAATGATATTCAGGGGAAGGGGTTATTGAAGGTTCGAAATGTTTTTTTGTCGGAAAAAAAGAAAAACAAAAACATTATAAAGGATGGTATATTCAAGAGCGAGATCGAGGTTAAGGGAAAAGATATTCATTTCACAACGCAGGCAAATATAGGAAAAGTATCTGCAACTATCTCGGGTATAGTAGGGGAACTCCTAAAAAGGGATAGAGTTATTGCAGTTAATTTAACACTTCCAAAGATTAAGATTTCCGATATAAGAGATGTTTTTTGGGACATATTTCCGGATAATTTACTTTATGTTGATCTTAAGGGGTTACTTTCTTCGGATGTAAAGATTTTATACGACGGTAATATTTCTATACAGGGCAACATCTTACTTAAAGATTGTATTGTAGTAGGAGAAAATAATGAATACTCCGTAGGCCCTATTAATGGTACTATACCTATAGCATATGGTAAGAAGTTTCTTTCTGAAGCTATAAAAACTCCATCTTTTGAACCTTCGGCATTCGACGAAATCAAAAAGTATTACTCAGAAGGTATAGCCATAAAAGATTGCAACTTAGTGAAAATAGATTCTTTTAGTTATGGGTTTAGGTTATTGGAAGATATAAATATTTGGTTAAAAGACAGTGGGAATATTTTGAATATCCCATATTTTAATGGTAATATATTCGGAGGGAAAATAGAAGGGTCCGCAACAATTGATTTTACAGAGAAGTTACAATTTAAAACAGGATTTATTATGAGTGGACTCAGCCTAAAAAAACTTTGTGATGAGATAGAACCAATTAAAGGATATTTATCAGGCAAGGTTAATGGAATTGGTAATATAAAAGGTTCGCAAAATATCTTAGAAATTGCGGGTAAGGCGGATTTCTGGGCATATAGCACTAAAGGTGAAAAGACCAAAATAAGCAAGAACTTTTTGAATAAAATTGGAGGGCCTTCTCTTAAGGCATATATAGGAGATAGAACATTTGACAAGGGTATAATGCGATTGTATTTTATGAACGGCTACATAGTATTTAAGGAATTAGAGATATCGAATAAAAATTTTCTGGGTATTACAGATCTTTCAATAAAGGTAGCACCATTTAATAATAGAATATCGATTGATGATCTAATATGGACAATAATAGAGACCGCTCAAAGAACAAGAAGTAGAAAATGAAATAATAAATTAAGGAGGCATAAATTTATGGAAAAATATACTAAGATTGTTATATCAACAATTTTTTTCATTATAGTATCATGTGCTGTAATTACGGTTAATATCTATTTCCCCGAAAAAGAAGTAAAGGAAGCTTATAAAAAATTGGAAGAAGAGCTAATGCAATCGAATGATAAGAAAGAGAATAGTAAAAAGACAGGGACAGAAAGCTCGATTAAAGATTTTTTATTTCCTTATGCATATGCTCAAGACAAAAGTCTTGCCGATAAAATAGCAGAGATAGTCAAAAAGATGCCTGACGTGGTAAATGCTTATAAAGAAATGGGGGCAAGGATTAAAGATATTGATAGATTAAGGGATAGCGGTATAGTAGGGGAAGGTAATAATGGCTTACTAATCCACAGAGAGGGTCAATTGAGTGAATCCGATAAAAAATTAGTTGATGATGAGAATGACAATAGAATGACTGTAATGAAGGGAATGGCAAAGGCAATTATCAGGATAAACAGACTTCCTGAGAATGAAGAAAATCTTAAAAAAGTGATGCCCCAGGCTATTGATCAATTTGCTTCGATTAGACGTGAGTCCGCAAAAAAAGGATGGTGGGTACAGGATGCTGACGGTAATTGGAGTAGAAAATAAGAATTGATATATACGATGTTTGATTATGTTCTATAAGAGGCATTAATCTTAACGTACTTTTCGCTTAAATCACATGTTAAAACTTTAGTAGAGTATTTACCATTGTTTAGATCGATAACTATTTTTACATCTTTATTCTTCAGCACCCT
Source organism: uncultured Nitrospiraceae bacterium (assembly GCA_964404225.1). Taxonomy (GTDB): domain Bacteria; phylum Nitrospirota; class Thermodesulfovibrionia; order Thermodesulfovibrionales; family SM23-35; genus Kmv42. The sequence continues at coordinate 4,275 of CAYOJI010000072.1, read as the reverse complement.
ATTAGCCTCATAATCTCTTTCTGTTGTAACTCCCTTATCAGCTACTTTAATATTTCCAATATAAATATCTATCTTGTTTTCCACTATCTTTGCTCCCGAGTATCCTATAGCAGACATAATTCGTCCCCAATTTGCGTCATTGCCATAAATTGCAGTTTTGACGAGATTAGAATTGGCTACTGAGAAGGCAACCTTTTCGGCATCATTTTTACTTAAAGCGCCTTTTACTTCTATCTCGATAACCTTTGTTGCTCCTTCTCCATCTTTAACAATCATTCTCGATAGTTCATATGTTATTTCATCAATTGCATTTTTAAAGGTTTTAAAAGAAGAAGATCTTTCTGTAATTTGTTTATTCCCAAGCAATCCATTAGCAATTATTAATGCAGTGTCGTTTGTTGACCTATCTCCATCAACTGTAATTCGATTAAATGATTTTTCCACCGCTTCAAACAGGACTTTATTAAGCGTTTTCTGATTTATTGCAATATCAGTCATTATAAAGCATAACATCGTTGCCATATTTGGGAAAATCATACCTGCTCCCTTTGATATACCCACAATATTCCCAATCTTATCGTCAATCTTCAATCTTTTATTAACTAATTTTGGGAAGGTGTCTGTAGTCATAATAGCGGATGCGACATCTTCTATGGATGATTTTCCTAATTGTTGAATAAGTTCGTTAATCTTAGGCCTGATGCGTTCCATAGGAAGAGGAACACCGATAACACCCGTTGAGCACATATATATTAGTGAAGATTTTATTTTTAACCCCTGTGCTAAAAGTCTTATTACCTCAAATGTATCTTTAATCCCCCTTTTACCGGTACAAGCATTAGCATTGCCACTATTGATTACTATTGCTTGTCCTCTTCCTGAATTGATTTTTTTTATATTAATTTTGACAGGTGCAGCTTTGATACTATTTGTAGTAAAGGTCCCTGCTATATTTGCCTCTATCTGGGAATATATAAGGGCCAGGTCTTTTCGTCCCTCTTTTTTTATTGAGGCTTCTACTGTTGAGAATAGGAAACCTTTTGGGGTTATTATTGAATTCATTTTCTTAAAAATGGTTTAAAAAAATTACATCTCCGGTTAAAAGGCTATGGGAATATTGCAAGTGCATCGAGCGCTGTTTTTTCCTCAAAACCCATCATAATATTCATATTATGAACAGCCTGTCCAGAGGCTCCCTTTACAAGGTTATCTATTGCGGTTATAATGATTAAAGTCTTAGTCCTTTTGTTAACAACAATCCCTATTTCGCACAGGTTAGTGCCCCGGATAATCTTTACATCAGGTAATTTACCTTCCTCGAGGACGTTTATAAAAGGCTCATTTTTATATGTTTCTTTATAAGAATCTATGATCTTTGCTGTACTCAGATTTTTTTTAAGGGGGACATAAATCGTTGTTAATATTCCTCTATCAAGTGGTATAAGGTGAGGCGTAAAATCAACCTTAATATTTCTTTTGGCTAAAAGAGAAAGTTCTTGTTCGATTTCAGGAGTATGCCTATGTGTAGCTACTGCATAAGCCTTAAATCCTTCGTTTACCTCACAATACGCAAATTTTATATCAGGATTTCTTCCTGCGCCGCTAATACCAGATTTTGAATCTATAATTATATGATCATATTCTATTATTTTATTTTTTATTGCGGGATACAAACCCAAAATAGCACTCGTAGGATAACAACCCGGATTTGCTACAAGGGTAGCCCTTGCAATTTTTTCTCTATTAATTTCAGGAAGGCCGTAGACAGCCTTTTTGAGGGTATTTTGGAAGTTATGAGGTACTTTATACCATTCTTCATAAATTTTTGAGTCTCTTAATCTATAATCAGCAGAGAGATCGATAACCTTTTTCCCATTTTTAAAAAAGAAGTCAACCGCTTCTTGTGATTTTCCATGAGGTAAAGACATGAAAAATAAGTCTGCTTTATTTAGTATTTTCTCAGGAATTAACGGTTCATAAATGAGATTTGAATATTTTTTGAGATTTGGAAAGAGATCTGTTACACATTTCCCCGCAGATTTCTCCGAAGTAACTCCTGTGATTTTTACCTCTGAATGACTTGATAAAATACGGAGTAATTCACCACCTGTGTATCCGCTGCCACCACAAATAAAAACCTTTAACATGGTTATTACTCGCTACTCATAGTCACTGTTCAATGATTTTGGTAGTAGAATTTTTTCAGCTAATGAATATTAATCAATGACAATTGATTAAATTATCTTTTCGAGAATTGGAATCTCTTACGAGCACCCTTCTGGCCATATTTTTTCCTTTCCTTTTCGCGTGGATCTCTCGTCAAAAAACCTTCTTTTTTCAGCCTTAACCGTAGGTCACTATTCATTTCAACAATAGCTCTTGCTATTCCATGTCTTACAGCACCTGCCTGTCCAGAAAGGCCGCCTCCTTTAACGGTAGCGATTATATTATATTTCCCTGTTAATCCTGCGATCTCGATAGGCTGACGAATCATCATCCTCAGTGTTTCGCCTGGGAAGTAAACATCAGCAGGTTTTTTATTAATGATAATTTGACCATCGCCTGGTTTGATTGTGACCCTTGCTACCGATGTCTTCCTTCTTCCCGTCGCATAATATTGGATCTCTGCCATTTAATTCTCCTTTATTCGAAGTAGAATTTTATACCGAAAATATCTCGGGTTTCTGAGCATTATGAGGATGTTCAGGACCTTTATAAACCTTAAGCTTTTTAAACATTGCTCTACCGAGTCTTCCCTTGGGAAGCATACCCCATACAGCTTCTGAGATAATTTTTTCAGGACTTTTTTGGAGACGTTGCCGGAGGGTTTCGGATTTTAAGCCTCCGGGGTAACCCGAATGATGGTAATAGACTTTATTATCAAGTTTTTTCCCTGTAACTTTAATCTTTTCTGCGTTTATGACAATCACAAAATCACCTGTATCTACATTAGGGGTAAAAATAGGTTTATCCTTTCCTCGCAATAATTTTGCTATTTTTACAGCAAGTCTACCGAGAATAGCATCTTTTGCGTCTATTAAATACCATTTTTTTTGAAGCTCTTCTTTTTTAGCAAACGGCGTTTTCATCGTGTAGCACCTTCCATTTTTAGGAAATATCAAGACTAATAGAATAATAAAAATATTAAATAAATGTCAACCTAAACCCACCCCTGTCTACAGAAAAATCGATTTAGATCTACTCCTATTGATTCTGCCGCGGCTTTCCAACGATCATTTACAGGGGTATCAAAAATAATTTTATTGTCTGCTGGTGCAATTAGCCAACTGTCTGTCGTAAGCTCATATTCGAGTTGCCCGGGAGCCCACCCTGCAAAACCAAGGGTAAAAAGAAACTGAGGAGGTCCTTTCCCAGAGGCTATATCTATAAGGATTTCTTTAGCTGCGGTTAAAAAGAGATTTTTATTTATTTCTATTGAAGGATAATTTGTTCTTGGGTTAGAGAATAATACATATCCTTGTTCAGGCTTAACAGGTCCACCATAAAAAACAGGGATGTCAATCAGACATTCTTTTATTTCAATTCCGCCATGGAGTGGAATAAAGCTATTCAGCAATATCCGATTAATTACGAGTCCAAACGCCCCTTCATGTGTGTGATCACAAATTAGTACTACAGTCTTTTCAAAATTAGGGTCTTTCAAACTTGGGACAGCTATAAGAAACATTCCACTCAGGTTTCTAATATCAATTTTCTTCATACCCGATAATCCTAAACACTAAAGGTATCTTTTTTGCATTTCTTAATTGCTAATCTTGCAAGTTTATCACATCTTTCGTTTTCTATATTTGAACCGTGTCCCTTTATCCATTCCCAAGTGATTTCATGTTGGCTCGAAAGTTTTAGTAATTTTTCCCAGAGATCTTTATTCGCTACATCCTGTTTCTGGCTGTTTTTCCATCCTGATTTGACCCACTTACTTATCCATGAATTCATCCCTTGAACAACGTAATTAGAATCAGTAACTACCCTTATTCTACAGGGTTTTTTAAGTGATTCAAGTGCTTTAATAACAGCTGTCAGCTCCATCCGGTTATTTGTAGTTAGCCGTTCGCACCCTGAAAGTTCCTTTTTTTGTCTTCCATATTTTAAAATTGCGCCATATCCACCAACGCCCGGATTCCCACTGCAGGCTCCATCTGCAAAAATTTCAACATAATCTTTTTCTTGGCGTTCCATAAGGTATGTTATTACATATCAAAATAATTTTACCATAATTACATTAAAATTTAGTCTAAAGATCATTATACAATT
>CAYOJI010000071.1:0-11039 GCA_964404225.1 uncultured Nitrospiraceae bacterium | reverse complement strand
CTCTGACAGAGAGTTCAAGCCTTATCCTAAATTTTTAGCGGACAATAGTGATCTTTAAGCTTTTTAAACATCTTTTTTACTGCACTCCATAAACTTTTGAAGCAAGCTTCAAAAGTTTTGCACTTATTTTAATGCCAGCCTTTTTCGCAGCATCCACATTTATATTAAATCGAATCATATCTTCTGATACAAACATATTAATCACTACACCCTTTGTTTCAAATCCTGCCTGATCACTTATAGTTAGCACATTATAATTGTTTGCATAGTCAACAATGGATATGAGATTTTTCTCTTCTGATTTGCTTATATAAAGCATATTACAGCCTTTTATAGAACTCATGGATTTTATATGTTTGATTAGTAATTTTTTATTCTTAACATGTTTACCTTCTAACTCTTTAAGTGATGTGCCAAATGGGCTATCGCCTATAATGCATAATTTCAAGGAATCATTTTGAAATGATATCGCGTTTTCAGGCCATTCAGTAAACTTTGCAAAGTTATAAATAAACGCGGCTTTTACATCATATTCGTTGTATAAAACTTGCTCTGCATATAAGCATGTCGCTGATAAAAGAAAAAGGGTTGAGAAAATGATCAAGGTCTGCAATTTCATTACTTTAAAATTTATAAGTAAGCTTAATTCGGAATGTCCTTCCATCTTGCTCAATAGTATCTATTGGTAAATGTTCATTCCCTGCTGGAACACGAAATTTCTTATCGAAAATGTTATAAAGGCTGGTTGAGAGATCTAAACCTTTTACTATATTCCTACTTGTAAATGTTAAATTAGCAACAACAAATTCATCCGTCTTGTCGCCTGCAAGGGTCTTAATACTTGACACATATTGAATCTCTCCACCTAAAAAAATTCTCTCTTTCATCAAGGGCATAGATGCATTTGCCTTAACAAGATGACGTGGGGAGTTAATAAGCCATTGTCCCGTATTTAAATCCTTTGCCTCCTGAAAAGTATAACTAATTTTAACTTCAAAACCTCTAAAATATCTCTTTTGGATCTTAAACTCAATACCCTTTGATTCAATTTTATCAGTATTTTTAAAGACTAAAAGACCATCCGTATCTGTCTCCTGAGTAATGAGATCATATACCCTGTAATAAAAACCGGAAAGTGCAAAAAGAATATTCTTTTTATAGGAATGTTCTAATACAACTTCATAAGTTTTGATAACCTCGGGTCTCAGTTTTGAATTTGCCTTCATAGAGAGACCACCATCGTGATAGAAAAGCTCATAGACGTTAGGTGCTCGAAAAGCTTCACCATATATCAGCTTAATGGCTGTATTTGAAATCGGTATGCATATCAATGATACACGAGGACTTACTCTTTCATATTGTTCTGTCTTGTCATATCTCAATCCTGCATTTAAAATCAGATTATCAAGAACTCGGAATTCATCCTGGATATAGAAGGCTGTTTTAGTAAAATCTCTTTTATCATCGAGGTAAAGATTATATGGCTCCTCATCGTAATTTTTCTGATCTAATCTATAATCATCTTCATATCCTGCTCCTAATATAACTAAATGCTTTTCAAATAGCTTTTTTGAAAGCTGTAATTCTCCCCCCCACCATCTTGCCCAAGACTTATCCTTATTTAATATTCCAGAGAAGGGATAATCTCCTTTATACTCATACATGCCATAATGTAGATATGAGGTTACATTAAAACCATTTTTAAATGTTCGGGCATATTTAAGACTTATATAACCCTGACTGTCGTGAGTATAGAATCGAGGATCGTTGAAATCAGTTCCATATGATGCTGTTGGAACATATTTTTTCCTCGAAACAAAGGCTCCCTCAAAAGTAAAGTCACCAAAGGAGATGTTAGAAAAAAGGTTAAAATATTTTTCTTTATCAAGGTCATGTGCAATCCCGTTATTAGTCGTTGGATCGTCAAATTCTCGAAAATAAAGGGATTGATTCCCTTTACTATAATAGGCAGAGCCAGAAATGATAACATCAATTCCATTTAAAAGAGTATCACCATAAGTAAGTCTGCCCTTATATGATTGATGACTACCTGCTTCTGAAGATGCCTCAAATCTTTTAAGGTCAGAGACCTTTTTAGTGATTATATTTATCAAAGCAAAGAAAGCATTATTTCCATATAGAGATGAGCCCGGGCCTCTCACTATCTCAATCTTATCAATAAGGTCAATATCGAGAAGAAACTCTGTCCCAACAAAAGCACCATCATAGAGCCTGTCATTTATCCTATTGCCGTTAATCATGATAAGGATGCGGTTGTTATAATCACCTGAGCGACCAAAACCTCTAACACCCACATAGTAATAGTTTCTATCATAGAGCAAATAAAAGCCACTAACAGCATTTAAGACATCAGCAAGTGTCCTGTAGCCATATTTTTCAATATCTTCAGCAGTAATAATAGTTACAAATGACGGAGCTTCAAAAATCTGCTGTTCAAATTTTGATGCACTATAAATAGTGTTTACTTTTAACTGCATAAGCTCTTCTATGCTGAGTTCTATAAGGTCAGAGCTTGAATTAGATTCCTGTGCAATTAAGAAATGAGGATATGCAAATATTACAATCAAACACATCAAAAAAAATTTATAATATTTCTTCTTTACGTACATTATTTTTTATCCCCTATGCTTCTATTCAGATATCTACATCTTCTCCAAGAGGAGATGCTAAGAATACGTATTTACATTTCAAAATAAACTTTGCAATTTTTATTCCTGAATTCGAATCGTTCGTATCATAGATAAAAAGAAAAATAATTTCAATGAGTTACAAAAATTATGCTAATTTTATGCGAGTAAATATTTTACAAAAAAATGTCAGGGTATGACATGGAGCCGGTGGGGGGAGTCGAACCCCCGACCAGCTGATTACGAATCAGCTGCTCTGCCTCTGAGCTACACCGGCTAAAAAGACCTGGCATACGTTGATTGATATCTATAGCATTTGCTAATTTTGTAAATCGGTTAACCTAAAAACTTAGATTTTTGATTCTAATTGATTTTTGAAACCCTTGCAAGGGTTGTTGCAGTCTAACATAGGGACTGGATTCTGAATCAATAACCGATATAAATATCTCTCTGAATAACTTTTGGTGTCACAATTCCTTCATCAAAACTAATCGGCGGTGGTGTTGAAACCTTGTTCGACCTCGCTATAGTAATAAAAATTCCCTCGTATATTATCCCTATATCAGCTATAAACTCTTTTAATGGATTTACATCGATATAACATCTACCAACCCTCTCGGCTATTGAAATATCAAAAAAGCTTTTTGCCTCTGTGGTCTCAAAGTCGATATCAGTAACATCATAAACTCTTATATTAAGCTTTCCTTTGAATATCTTTAGGGTATCTTCTCGAACTTCCCAGAAAGAAAAGATTTTAAACGGATCAACCACAATAAGCGTTATACTGTTGTCTCCATATTCGAGGGGTTGTTCTTTGGAAGGTAGAAATAAAAATTCTTCTTTAAAAATTGTGGGGACAGATTCGCTCTCTTTTGCTATCTCCTTTACTTCAATTTTAGACTCCTCGGGTTTTGCAAGCCTCGCTTTTTTTATCCTCTCCTTCTTTTTGGGTAAAATCTTTTTCGAAAGGGACAATTCAGACTTCTTAGGCTTTTTTTCTACTTCCGAGGCTATCTTTTTAGGCTCTACCTTTATCTTCGCAACGCTCTTTTTCTTAGTCGCTTTAACCAATTCTTTAACTTGATCCTTGGTCTTAATTGTTTTAGTAATTTTAGTGGGTAGCTTCGACTCTTCTTTAACTTTGGGTTCGACCTTTTTGGGAATAACTTTCCCTTTTTTCTTTTTCTCTTCTTTCGGCTTTATCTCTTTTGTCATCCTTTGAGGGATTTCCTTCTTACTAACCTTCTTTTCTTTTTTAGTTTTTTCCTTTGGCGAAGATATGACCTTCTTTTCCTTAGAAAGTATTTTTTCTCTCTTTGTAGAAACTTTCTTTGCAATCAAGCTTTTTTCCTTTTTTTTGACCCCGGCCTTTTTAGCGATCTTTTTTCTGGCAAGTATCTTTGCGGAAGATTCCTTAGGGGATTCCTTTGCCTTCTTAGGCTGTTTCTTTATCTCCTTTTTATTAGGCTCTTTAGAAGATTTTTTAGAGATTTTTTCTTTTTTCATACCCCCCCTCCCTACTTGACATATTTTACCTGAAACCTCCGTTAAAGTTAAGCGGAGCTTCAGATTGTAAGTATAATTTTTAGACGAACTAATGTGCCTCTGCCCAATTCTTTCCGTACTTAATGCCAACAACGATAGGTACAGAAAGTTTAACTACCCCCTCCATTTCACTTTTTACAATTTCACTTAATCTCTCCACTTCCCTTTCAGGAACTTCAAATAAAAGCTCATCATGAACTTGAAGAATCATACTCGACTTAAGTCCTTCGATCTTCAATCTTTTCCAAATATTTATCATAGATATCTTAATAATATCTGCAGCAGTTCCCTGTATTGGTGAATTTATTGCGATACGCTCTCCCTGCTGTCTAATATTTGAATTTTTGCTATTAATCTCTGGTACAGCTCGTTTCCTTCCAAAAAGCGTTGTAACATAACCTTTCTCCTTTGTTTGCGAAATTACTTCCTCTATATATTTTTTAACCCCTAAATGCCTTTCAAAATAACGATCTATATAATTTTTTGCATCATCTTTAGAAACGTTAAGAGTTTCTGATAGCCCGAATGGAGATACACCATAAATTACACTGAAGTTGACCGTCTTTGCAACCCTTCTTATTTCAGGTGTAACTTTATCTATTTCGATATCAAAAATTTCAGAAGCAGTTCTTGAGTGTATATCGATATTCTCTCTAAAAGCCTTTATCAGACCTTCATCGTTACTTAAATGTGCAAGTATCCTCAGTTCGATTTGTGAATAATCCGCTGATAAAAGTAGATTATCTTCTTCTGCTATAAATGTTTCTCGAATCCTTTTCCCCCATTCACCTTTAATAGGAATATTCTGAAGATTTGGTTCGCTACTACTCAGCCTTCCTGTAGCTGTTATAGTCTGATTAAATGATGTATGAACACGCCCTGTCTCTGGATTGACGAGGGTGGGAAACACGTCAATATAAGTAGTTTTAAGTTTAATCAATGTTCTGTAATTAAGTATCTCACGGGGGAGTTCGTGTATTTGTGCAAGTTCCTCGAGTACGCCCATCTCGGTAGAAAAACCCGTCTTTTTCTTTTTGGTCGGCTGTAATTTAAGATTATCAAAAAGAACCTTTCTGAGCTGTTTTGGAGAATTTATATTGAATTGTTCGCCGGCAATAAAATAAATTCTATTTTTTATACCCTCAATTTCTCTCTCTATTTCTTTAGATATATTACGTATTTTTTCTAAATCTATCTTGACCCCTTTCAATTCCATATCAGAAAGTACATGGATAAGAGGCATTTCGATATTCTCATACAAAGCATATAGATCTTCCTCTTTAAGACGTTCAAATAATCTTTCTTTTAATTCAAATATCAACGCTGCGCCTTCACAAACATATGAAGCAGCCTCCTCCATTGGCACATCTAAAAAAGAAGTCCTTTTATCTAAAAACTCTGCCTTAGTCTTTTTTCTATATGAAAGATATTCAATAGCAATATCCTCAAGATTATGATTATTTTTATTTGGATTAATAAGATATGAAGCTATCATAATATCCAAAAATCGTCCTTTAACCTCTATTCCATTTCTATTCAAGATTATTAAACTATTTTTAAGATTGTGTCCTATTTTCGCTATAGCTTCATCTTCAAAAAATCCTGAAATTGAGTTTAAAGACAATCCTGGATATAGATTATGAACGGGCAAATAATAAGCAGTATTTTTATCTCTACTAAGTGCTATCCCTATTAAATGGCCTGTTATCGGTCTACCTTCTATTTCGATATTAAGTGCTATTTCATCTCGTATCGATCTAAATAAGTCTTTAAATCGCTCTAAACTATGAATGGTTTCACAATTAATTTCATCTTTTACTCCAGTGGGAATTAGTTTTATTAAACTCACAAACTCAAGCTCTTTAAAAAGTTGTAAAAGTTTACCCCAGTCTGGTTCGCTTAACCGAAGTTCGTCTATATCAATATCAACAGGAACAGATGTATCGAGAGTTGCAAGCCTCTCGCTCAACCTCACGAGATCTGCGTTTTTAGATATAAGTAATCTAAGTTTTTCTTTTCCAATCTTGTGAGTATTCTGCAATAACTCTTCAATATTCTCGAATTTAGAAACTATCTCTTTTGCTGTCTTTTCACCGATTCCTTTAATTCCAGGAATATTATCTACAACATCTCCTGCAAGTGCCATAAACTCCGGTATCCGCCGAGGCTCAATACCAAATCTTTCCAAAATGTAATTCTTATCAAGTATCTTATCTTTCATAGGATCATAAATCTTTATTTTTTCGTCAACAAGCTGTAACATATCTTTATCTGCAGTAACGATATAGACATCTATACCCTTTGTTGCTGCCTTTTTTGCAATTGTACCCAATATGTCATCAGCTTCATATCCGGGAATTTCTAAGATCTTAATATTGAAGGCAGATATAATCTTTCTTATATATGGAATTTGTTCAACAAGATCGCCCGGCGTCTCAGGCCTATGAGCTTTATATTCTTCATAAATCCTATGCCTTTTTGTTGGGACAGGAGAATCAAAAGAAATTAAAAGCCCATCGGGCTTTTTCTCTTTTATGATCTTTAAGAGCATGTTCGTAAAACCATATATTGCATTTGTTGGTATCCCCTTAGAACTTGAAAGTGTTCTTATGGCGTAATAGGCGCGGTATAGATAGGAATTACCATCAATTAAATAAAGGTTCACAAAAGATTATACCTCATAATCAATTAATCTGGGAATTATACCAAAATTGACAAACCCACAATACGTATTTTAGAGTAAATAATAATATCTATAATAAAAATTGGAGTATAAAGACGGAGGCTAAATTGCTGAAATCAATAGAACATATAAATGCCACGAAGAAAAGACTTAAAGTAGAGATACCTCAAGATGCAATAGAAAAAGAAATTGTTGGTTCACTCGAGAAATTAAGACAGAAGATCAAGATACCAGGATATAGACAAGGGAAAGCCCCTTTAAATTTAATCGAGAAACGATTTGGCAGAGAAATCGAATCAGAAGTTCTTGAAAAGATAATACCTGAATACTATAGCATGGCTATAAAAGAAGCTTCTATAAAACCTGTAACACTCCCTGTTCTTGACGAAGAAATTGATTTCAAGAGAAATAAACCTCTAACACTGTCTTTTACGGTAGAAGTGTTACCACCTATCGAAAATCTCAATTATGAAAATTTAAAAGTAAAGGATGTCCAAGTCACAGTTGAAGATTCAGATTTAGAGTTAGCACTAAAAAAACTTCAAGAAAGAAAAACTATTTTTGAGTTTGCTGAAAAAGAAATCGAGATGGATGACCTCGTTACCTTTGATTATTATGATGGCGAAATTATAAGTGGGGAATCCATTTCGTCCCTTAAAGATATCGTATCTAACATGGGTAATGAAATCTTTCCTCCTGATATAATGGAAAGGGTTATTGGCAAGAAAAAGGGTGACTTAGTGGAAATTACTATAACCTTTGACGAAACATCTAAACATAAAGATCTCGTTGGAAAAACCGCTAATATTAAACTTTTGATAAAAGAAGTGAAGAAAAAAGTCTTACCAGCAATTGACGATGAATTTGCAAAGGATCTTGGATATGAAAACATGAACGAACTCAGAGAAAATTTAAAAGAAAAATTACTAAATTTAAAAAAAGAACAAGTTAAAAAAATGCAAAAGGCTGAGATAGTAAAACAGCTCATCGAATCAACTCCCGTCGATGTGCCTGACAGCCTGTTACAACAGGAGATTGAGTCAATTATGATAGAAGGGAGATTTTCGGAAAAGGATTCGAGCGAAAAAGAGACTGACTCGCTATCCGAATCTGATATTACAGGTATCGAATCTAATACAGAAAAACTTTTGAATAACAATAAACCTGAAAAAGATGAGGTTGAAGATATGCAGACAAAAATACAAAAAATGGCACTAAATAATGTCAAGGCATCGATAATCATACATGCAATTGGTCAAAAAGAAGGAATAAATGTTACAGACGACGAAGTGAACGAACGAATCTCCTTAGTAGCAAGCAAACTTTCAACCTCACCAGAGGCAATTAAAATTTTTTATCAGTATCGGGAAGGCTCTCTGGAAAGTATCAGACGATCAATATATGAAGAAAAGGTTTTGGACATGCTTTTATCTAAGGCTATTTTAGAAAGAGAGGAAATTACATGAGTATAATACCAATTGTTATAGAACAAACAGGACGTTCTGAAAGGGCATATGATATTTATTCCAGATTACTCAAAGACAGGATTATATTTATAGGAACCGTCATAGACGATTACGTTGCAAATATAGTTATTGCGCAACTTCTGTTTCTTCAAACAGAAGACCCTGACAAAGATATTCATCTTTACATCAATACACCGGGGGGAATAGTCTCTTCTGGTCTTGCAATCTATGACACTATGCAATATGTAAAACCTGATATAGCAACCTATTGTATCGGACAAGCAGCAAGTATGGGAGCTCTTCTTCTCGCAGCAGGGACCAAAGGTAAGAGATATGCATTACCTCATTCAAGGATAATGCTTCACCAACCCATGGGTGGATTCCAAGGACAAGCTACGGATATAGAGATACATGCAAGGGAGATATTAAGGATGAAAGATACCCTAAATAAAATTCTATCAAATCATACAGGTCAGTCACTTGAGAAAATACAGGCAGATACTGATAGGGACTTTTTTATGTCAGGAGAAGAAGCAAAACAATATGGAATAGTTGACGAGGTAATTAGCAGTATCAAGGATAAGAGGTCTTAATGGCTAAAAAAGATGATAATTCTCCAAAATGTTCATTTTGTGGTAAAGGCCATTCCGAGGTAAAAAAGCTTATAGCAGGACCAAATGTCTATATCTGTAATGAATGCGTTGAACTGTGTAATGAAATCATTGCTGATTCACTCTATGAAGAAATAAAGAACACAACTTTTCCAAAACTGCCTACTCCAAAAGAAATACATAATTTTCTTAATGATTATGTGATAGGACAGGAGAGGGCGAAGAAGATACTCGCTGTAGCTGTACATAATCATTATAAAAGAATTTATAGTCCTGTTGAAACAGAAATCGAGTTACAAAAAAGTAATATATTGTTAATAGGGCCTACAGGTACAGGCAAAACACTCTTGGCACAAACGCTCGCAAAAATGCTTGATGTGCCCTTTGCTATTGCTGATGCAACAACCCTTACTGAAGCAGGATATGTCGGAGAAGATGTCGAAAATATTATCCTCAAACTTTTGCAGGCAGCCGACTATGATGTTGAAAAAGCACAAAGAGGAATTGTATATATTGATGAAATTGATAAAATAAGTCGAAAATCTGAAAATCCGTCTATAACAAGAGATGTTTCGGGTGAGGGTGTTCAGCAAGCGCTTCTAAAACTGATTGAGGGAACAATAGCAAATATACCTCCTCAAGGAGGAAGAAAACATCCGCAACAAGAATTTATTCAGATAGATACAACAAACATTCTTTTTATATGCGGCGGTGCTTTCATTGGGCTCGATAAAATAATAGAGCAAAGAATAGGACATAAAACAGTGGGTTTTATGTCTGACAATATAAAGATGCTTGATAAAAAGATTGGAGAAATAATCAGCCTTGTAGAACCAGAAGATTTGATAAAATATGGATTTATCCCAGAGTTTGTTGGGAGGATGCCTGTAGTAGCTGCGCTGGATGAGCTTGATGAACAGACGTTGATAAAAATACTTATTGAGCCTAAGAATTCATTAATAAAGCAATACCAGAAACTTCTCGCATTTGACAATGTTAAACTTAAATTTACTGAAGGTGCTTTAGCGGCAATTGCAAAAAAGGCAATACAGCGCAAAACAGGTGCACGTGGCCTCAGGGCTATCCTCGAAGAAGTTATGCTCGATGTAATGTATGAAGTTCCTTCTCGGAAAGGGATCAAGGACTGCCTGATAACCGAAGATACTATCTTGAAAAATGAGAAACCTCTTCTTGTGTATGAAAAGCAAGTAGAGTCAGCATAAATAACAAACCCTCTAATGCATTTTCAGGAGTAATGAAGCTTAGCCCACTTTATTCATAAATTCATGAGTAATTTGCAGATGCGGTATTTTCGCTCATTCTCGGTTTTGAATAAGAATAGATTTTATCATCGCATTTCTGATTTTTTCTCGCAACTCACTATCATTTACAAAAGATAAAATTTCTTCGATATAAGATAATTCTTCGGGCGGAAGAGAATAATTTTTTATCTTCTGTGATTTAAAGCCTGATTTTGTTTGTTTTAATATCTTACCAAGTCTAAATCTAACATTTTTCACGCCATAGGGATGAAGCTTTTTTATTATTTCATCTTTATAAAAATTTAATTCTTGTAACCATATATTTGAATCCACATTGATAATTAAATTACCTTCAGACAAAACAGAAGGAAACATGTGTAAAGAGAGCGGTTTTGCAAATAATTTATTCCAATCCTTTTTCATTTCCAAAAGTCTTATACTCTCGTGAATTCCATTATTTTCAATAAATCTATTTAGTATTAAATCTACTCTAAACAAACTAAACCACCTTTTTTACAAGACCTGTTCGAAGACATCTTGTGCAGACGTATTCCCTTCTATTTCCCTTGTTCGTCGCTATTCTAATCCTTTGTAGATTTGGTTTAATCACCCTTTTTGTCCTATTATTTGAATGACTAACATTATTACCTATAACCCTTTGCTTTCCACAAATATAACAGCTCGCCATCCTTTTCCTCCTTCTAATAAAACCTCTCTTATAAATGTTAAAATATATTAAAGATTATTTGTTAGCATCACCTTTTCCGTAATAGGTCACGCAGCATATCTAACAAACTTTCTTCGACGCTCTTGCCAGTAAGTAT
>CAYOJI010000070.1:0-11444 GCA_964404225.1 uncultured Nitrospiraceae bacterium | reverse complement strand
AGGGACATACCCTCTAAACGTTTTGCTGCTTACCAGTTATAAATTTTGGTTGAAATTTAAAAAATTTTCTGTTAAGATTTAAGCCGTTTGGGATGGAAAACAGAAAAAACAAATCTATTATAGAAGCTATTCTTTTTTTAGCTGGTGAATCCGTTCCTATTCAAACATTTAAGGATATCTTAGAACTCTCAGAACTTGAGATTAAAAATCTTTTGGAAGAGCTAATTGCCGAATATAAAGAGCGCGAAAAAGGAATGATTATAGTAGAAGTAGCTAACGGCTATCAGATGGTCACAAATCCTATTTATTCAGAATGGATAAAAAGATACAAAAACAAACATATTTCGACTAAGTTATCAATGCCCGCTCTTGAGACTCTTGCAATTATTGCATACAAACAGCCAATAATCAGGGCTGAAATTGAACAAATTAGAGGTGTAAACTCTGACAGTGCTATTAGGACCCTTCACGAAAAAAGACTCATCAAAATCATGGGACGTAAAGAAGCTCCGGGCAGACCTTTTCTTTATGGAACAACAAAAGAATTTTTACAGTATTTTGGATTAAAAGACTTATCTGAATTACCTACGCTTAAAGACATCATGCGTGAGGAAGCAGCGTAGGGATTTAGGAGGTATTTTATGAGAATTTATTTTCTTTTTCTAACTACAATATTATTTTTATTATTTTTTTCAGGAAATTCAAAGGCTGATATTACTTATGTAATTAAAAAGGGTGACAATCCCTCCAAGATTGCAAAAAAGTTTCGCGTTAAAGCCTCTGATATTGTCGAAATTAATAATCTTGATGAACATAAGATTAAGCCTGGCACGAAAATAATAATACCTTCTAATGTCAATGGGAAAAAAGACAATAAAAACAACGCCGATCTAAAAATAGAGGTTAATAAAAAGATACTTAATAACAGAGAAAAAGAGGCTGAATTTTATATTGTCAAAAAAGGTGATACTTTATCATCTATTTCAAAGAAGCATAAAATTTCCGTCAAAGATGTTAAAGAATTAAATAATTTAACATCATCGAATTTAAAAATCGGGCAAAAACTTATTGTCAAGAAGTCAAATCTTAAGACTTATACAGTTAAAAAAGGCGATACCATTTATAAGATAGCAAAACGGTTTAGTAAAAATATAGAAGAATTGAAAGAAATAAATAACTTAGAAACTAATCTGTTAAAACCAGGTCAAATAATCATCCTCGAAGCTCCTTTAAAACAAGATAATCAAGATAATAATGAAATTGCATTTTTTAAGAATGATTTAAATGAGATAGAAGTAGAACTTAAAAAAGGAATCGATTTGGAATCCAGTGAGGAATTAACAATTAAAGAAAAAGTTGTTATTTTGGCTAAAAAATTACTAAACATTCCCTATAGATTTGGAGGTAATAATCTTTTTGGGTTAGACTGTTCTGCCTTTGTACAAATGGTATATGGATTTATTGGAATAGATCTTCCGAGGTCAGCGAGAGAACAATTCGATGAAGGAAATCCTATTGATAAGAAAGAACTTTCTATAGGTGATCTTGTTTTTTTTAGGACATATGCACCTTTTCCTTCACATGTTGGCATTTACCTCGGAAATAATTTATTTATACATGCCTCTTCAAAAAAGAAAAAGGTTACTATTGATAGTCTTGAAACACCTTATTACTTCAAAAGATATATCGGGGCAAAACGATTACTCGAAGTAGAAAAACCGGGGGAATTTCAAAGCGAAGGATAATAAAGGCCATTAACTTTCATAAATTATTTTGCCCATGTCTGTTATGTCATAGCCACCGAGCTCTAACACCATTTCCCTAAACTCTTTATCTTCTATAATTTTAATAATGCATCTGATCATGTCTGTCTCAAAAAATTCATAAGGTATAACAAGATCATATCTTTCTTTTGCAACGGGGATAAAATCGAGATCAAGTGCCTTTGCTGCAGCAAAAATTCCAAGCCCAGTATCTGCTATCCCTGTTAATACTGCCGAG
The DNA here is from genome assembly GCA_964404225.1 of uncultured Nitrospiraceae bacterium. Lineage (GTDB taxonomy): Bacteria > Nitrospirota > Thermodesulfovibrionia > Thermodesulfovibrionales > SM23-35 > Kmv42. The sequence goes on along the minus strand of CAYOJI010000070.1, from coordinate 9,443 downwards.
GCAACAGCCATATGTGTATACTCTTCCCTTTCGTATCCTTTTATATCTCGACTCGATATTCCGAGTTCTCTCAAACATTTATCTGTAAGCAATCTTGTGCCCGAACCAGCCTGTCGGTTCACAAAAATTACATCCTTTCTCGTTAAATCTTCAAATCCCTTTATCTTTTTTGGATTGCCCTTTAATACTAAAAGGCCTTGTTCTCTGTAAACAAGGTTCATCAATATAATTTTTTTATTAGAAAGTATTTTTTTTAAAAAAGGTATATTATACTCACCAGTTTCCTCATCAAGTAAATGTGTTCCTGCAATATGTGCCTCATTCTTTTTCAGAGCAACTAATCCCCCCATTGATCCAACGTGTGCAGATGAAAGTGAATACATGGGATACTTCTTCTTCAACATATTTGAAAGTAGGTCAAGTGTATTATCATGGCTTCCTATGCATACTATCGTATTTTCGATATCTCCTTTCGATCTAATTAACTCGACATCTACCTCTGTACCACTACCAATTCCCTCTGACATAGCGGGTATTCGAACAAATCCATCTGCCCTAACAAGTGACATTATTAGACCTGCCCCGCGACTTATTGGTGTTGCTATAAAATTATTGCCAACCTTTCCTACTTTAACCCTTACGAATTCTTCCTGTCCAACGGTAGATGCGATCTGCCTTGACATTTTTGCTTTTAAATTTTCGGGCTCTTTTAAATCAAGTCCCTGCCATTTATAAATTAAAGATTTCGCAAAAATATTAAAAGTTATATAAGCTGAGACAGGATAACCTGGTATGCCCAAAACAGGCTTCCCCCTGACCCAACCTAATATAATCGGCTTACCTGGTTTAATATTCACTCCGTGGAGTATTATTTCTCCAAGTTCACTGATAGCCCTTGCAGTGAAATCTTCTGAACCTGAAGAAGCCCCGGCATTTATTACAATTAAATCACTAATTTCGTGGACTTTAAGTATAGCTTCTTTTATATATTCAAGGTTATCAGGTATAATTTGATGTCTTATATATTCACCACCCCACTCGTTAACGAGACTCCCAAGAATCCTTGAGTTGTATTCAATAATGTCACCCTTTTTAAGTTCTGTTCCGGGTTCAACAATCTCAGTACCTGTTGGTATGATGGTAACCTTAGGTTTTCTTCTCACATTTATTTCCGTATGCCCGCCTGCAAGCATAGCTCCGATATCAACAGGTCTTATCCTTTGATTTTCTGGAATTATTAAATCAGTTGCAACAATATCTTCACCAACGACTCTAACATGTTGCCATGGTGTTGCAGGAGCTATTATCTCTATATATTCATTTTCACCAACAATATTTACATCTTCGATCATTATCACGGCATTAAATCCGTCGGGTAAAGGATCACCTGTATCTACATAAACTGCTTGTTCACCTATCTTTAATTTCTTTGGGGAACGCTCTGAAGCACCAAACGTATCTACAAATTTAACAGCATAACCATCCATTGCTGAGGAATGAAAGAAAGGAGAGGAAATTTTTGCAATTACAGGCTCCGCGGTAACCCTACCTAAAGAATCTATAACCTTAATCTTTTCGGAAGGAAGGGAATTTAACTTCCCTTCAGAAGAAAGTTTCTCTATCCATCTTTCTAATGCCTCTTGTAGAGGTGTACTTTCGAGAAATATATCTCCCATTATTGAGATCTACTTAGAAGCTTCTTGATCATAGACTTTAGTTCATTAAGATCTGAAGATTTTACTATATAAGCTTCAGATGCCCAGACAGCAAAATCATCCCTATAATCATATGCAGTGGACATAATTATCGGTACTTTTGGCCTCTTTTCCTTCATCTGCCTTAAAAGACGAATACCATCAATATCTGGCAGGAGAATATCAAGCGTTACAATATCAGGCATCTCTTTATCAAATAATTCCAATGCTTCTTGACCATTAGAAGCTACAACAACCTCATATCCTTCATCTTCAAATTCTTCTTTATAAAGCCGCTGAATATGTTGATCATCATCAACCACGAGTATCTTCATTTAGTTTTTTCCTCCCTTCTTAACTACTTTATCTAATTCTTTCTCCCTTTAATGGTAAGGATATCCTAAATACACTACCCTCTCCGATTTTACTTTCCACATCGATAGACCCTCCATGCTCTTCGATAATCCTATGTGTTATGGAAAGACCAAGACCTGTTCCACCCTTCTTTGTTGTAAAGAAAGGGTCAAAGATAAACGGCATATCTTCAGTACTTATCCCATAACCTGTATCTTTTATTTCAATAACATAAATATCATTTTTAGTATAGGTTTTTATAAAGATTGACCCTTGATTGTTTATCGCTTGAATAGCATTTGATAATATATTTAATAAAGCTTCTTTTATCCTATTGGGGTCTAAATATAAATCTACAGGCTCTTCCAATTCCTTAATGATATTTATCTTCTTTTCTTCGATCTCAGGACAAATAAAAGATAAGGCTTCTTCTATAAGTTTATGAGAATTGATCTTTTCCTTTTTTATCCTTGTATCTTTAACAAAGCTCAAAATCTCATTAAGTATAAGTTCGAGTCTCTCGACCTCCTTCGCAATTATATCCGCATATTCTTTTAAATCTTTACCAAGCTTCTTCTGTAGTCTTCTTGCAAATCCACCAAGCGACACTAAAGGATTCCTTATTTCATGAGCTACTTTTGCTGCAACCTCTCCTAAAGCAGCCATCCTTTCAGCCTTTATCAACCTTTCTCTTAAATTTTTTAATTCACTTATATCACTAACTACATTTACTGTCCCTATGAATTCACCAGTGGTGTCGAAAATAGGAGAGCTCGATGTTATAAATGTTCCTCCAAGAAATGGATTATCTACCTCTTCTACAATCGCCTTTCTCGTTTCTACAGTTTTTTTATGCGGACAATTTTCGAGTGGTTTGTTAGTACCATGAATCACTTCATAGCATTTCTTTCCCATGATCTCCTCTGGATTTTTACCAAGTCTTTTACATACAGCCCTGTTAATATTTTTTATCACATAATCATTATTAACAAAATAGACCATATCAGAAATAGATTCAAATATATTTTCGAGTTCCTGTTCAGCAAGTCTAACCTGCTCAAAAAGTCTTGCATTTTCTATAGCTGATGCTACATGGTTTGAAAACGCTGTTAAAAATCTTATATCCTCTTCCAAGATAGGTTTTTTATTAAAATAATTATCCACCCAAAGAACACCAATAACCTTATCCCTTGAGATTAAAGGAACAACAGCGTAAGCTTGAGTACCAAGTTGCTCAATAAGAATAGAATCGGAAAGGGGCTCTTCATGAATGTTTAAAATATTAAAATGTCTTTTCTCTTTTACTGTTTTTGTGAGAATTGTATCCGCTGAAAGAGGAATTTCAAGATTTCTACAAAGCTTATCAAAAAATGAGTCCCTACTTGTAATACCAGATTCGATCTCATTCATTATATCCGATAACGTTTTTTTCTCGAGTGAAAGCCTTTCCCATATTTGCCCAGCTTCAGCGGGACTCGTTGGACCAACACCCATTGCACCTCTTAATGAATTCTTTTTTTCATCTACAAGAAATAATATTGCCCGATTAAATCCAAGCCCATCACCCATTGTTACAGCAGTCAGAACCATTCTAAGGAGTCTATCAAGTTCTAAAGTTCCTCTCATAGCTGAGCTAATAAAGAATAATCGAGAAAGCTCTTGATTCCTCCTGACTAATTCTCTCTCCACATTTTTTAGCTCAGAAATATCTCTTGATATCCCGCTAATACCTATAACCTCTCCTGATGCATTCTTAATAGGTGAAAGTGTAAGGCTAACAGTTATGATACTACCGTCCTTCTTTTTCCTGAATGTCTCTATTCTCTTTAGAACCTCTCCATTTTTTATCCTTCTGTTATATTCCCATTCAGGATCTATTAGAAAATCGGGGACGAATGGTAAAAATTTACCCATGACCTCGTCTTTTGTAAACCCATACATTTTTTCTGCACCTTTATTCCAAGAGGTTATAATGCCATTGAGGTCTGAGGTAACTATTGCATCTGCCGAATTTTCTATAATACTTTCAAGATATTCCTTTGTCTGGACAACCTCGTTATATAACCTTAGGACTTCGTCATGAGAATGCATCCTTTCGGTTATATCTTGGACAAGAATAATACATCCAATGATTTCTTTGTTTTCATTATTATTTATGGGATATACAGAAAGTTCCACATAGAATATATTTTCATTACTTTGAATTTTTTGAGTGACAACGTTGACATTTCCTGTAGCAAAGGTAACCTCAGCCGCCGTATGTGGTGATATATTTGTATGATCTCGAAAGACTTCTCTGCAGTCCTGACCTATTATTTCATCTGAAGGCTTTCCTGTCCATTTTTCCGTAGATTTATTAGCAACAAGAATTTTATAATTTCTATCAAGCGCTAAAATACCATCCCGTATATTCTCAAATATTATATCAGTCAGTTTTTCTTTAATTGAAAGTTCCATTTTAATGTGCACTTTTTTTCTTCTCTAAAGCCCGTTCATAGAGTTCGATATATTTTTCTGCAGATCTTTTCCACGAGAAATCCTTCCCCATTCCGTTCATAATAACTTTTTCCATCTTTCCTCTATCTGTAAATATACAAAAAGCCCTCTTTAAAGCACAAAGCATAGACGAAGGAGTATAATCATCAAAAAGAAATCCAGTACCATTTTGTGAAAGTGGATCATAATCCTCTATTGTATCAATCAATCCACCAGTTTTCCTCGCTATTGGAATACTCCCATATCTCAATGCAATAAGTTGCCCTAAGCCGCATGGTTCATATTTAGATGGCATTAAGAAAAAATCTACGCCTGCATAAATTTTGTGAGCCAATTGTTCGTTAAAACCAATTGTAATAGACATCTGCTCCTTATATTTTTTTGACATCTCTATCAAACTTCTTTGAAAGATCTCGTCTCCTTTCCCTAAAATAATAAGTTTTACCCTAAATCTCATAAGTTCTCCAATTGAATTGAGAAGGAGATCTATGCCTTTTTGTTCTGATAACCTTCCTATTACACCTATCAAAGGTAACCTCAAGGATTCTTTCTTTGAATTCTCAAAGAGAGATTTGATAAGATTCAGCTTACATTTATTCTTCCCACTCAAATCATTCTGATTATAATTGGCAGGTATAAATCTGTCTTCCAATGGATTCCATTCTTGATAATCTATACCATTAATTATACCATAAAGATCATCGATTCTTTTTTTTAAGACGCCTTCGAGTCCAAATCCGTATTCTTTGGTAAGAATCTCTCTCGAATAGGTATGGCTTACTGTATTAAGAAGTTCTGCTGATATTAACCCTGCTTTAAGAAAATTTAGCTTACCGTAAAACTCAATTCCCTCAGGTGTAAATAAGTCCCACCCAAGATTTGTAACAGGTAATTCTGAAGAAGGGAAAAGACCTTGATATCCAATGTTATGTATTGTAAGCAAAGTGGCTGTATCTTTAAAAAAAGGATCATTTATATAAAGTGTCTTTAAATAAATGGGAACAAGTCCTGTCTGCCAGTCATTACAATGGATTATATCGGGCTTAAATTGGAGTAATTTACAAGTTTCTAATATACCCCTTGAAAAAAAAACAAACCTCGCAGCATTGTCTATATAATCTCCCTCTGATGTCCCATAAAGCTCGTCTCTATTGAAAAATTCGTCACATTCAATGAAAAAATTTAAGTCTTTATCAGTAAATATCTTCCCCTTAATCTTTCTACTTCCAACAGGTACGCTTATCCTCACACCTAAATCTTTTAAGTTAAAATTAGCTTCTTTTATAGGTTTGTAAAGCGGTAAGATAAGATGGGCATCTTTTCCCATTTTTCTATATTCCCTACATAATACACCTGTCACATCTGCAAGTCCTCCGGTCTTTACATAAGGTATAGCCTCTGGAGTTGCTATAAGTATCTTCATAGGTATATTATATCTTAGCCTCTCTCATGAACTTTGCGGATTCTTCCGGCGGAGTTGGATTTATGTAGAAACCAGATCCCCATTCAAAACCTGCTATTTTGGTTAATTTAGGCATAATTTCTATATGCCAGTGATAATAATCATTTATTTCATCGTCGAAGGGTGAAGTATGTAACACAAAATTATAAGGAGGAATATCAAGTATTTTATCTATCTGCTTCAAAATTATTTGGAGTATCTCTGCCAGTTGAAAAAAACTATTCTCTGGAGGGTTGAAATTGGATTCGTGCTTTTTGGGTAAAATCCATGTCTCAAAAGGCGCCCTTGGCGCAAAAGGGGCAATAGCAACATATCTTGCATTCTCATATATTACCCTTTTTCTGCTTTCGAGTTCCTGATTAATTACGTCACAGAAGATACATCTTTCCTTTAAATTATAGTAATTTTTTGAAAACTCTGTTTCCTCTTTTACCAATTTTGGAATAATCGGTAGCGCAATCAACTGAGTATGTGAATGTTCGAGAGAAGCACCCGCTGCTTCTCCTTCATTTTTAAATATCAAAACATATTTAAAACGCCGGTCCTTCTTTAGATCTGTCAATCTCAAATAATATGCCCATAGGACGTCCTCAACTGATTTTAAAGGCATTGTCGCGAGTGATATCATATGGTCAGGTGTTTCAACGATTACTTCGTGAGCGCCGATACCGTTCATCTTGTCAAACATGCCTTCGCCTGTTTTATTAAGATCACCATGTATCTGAAGAGCAGGAAATTTATTAGGCATAACTCTTAATGTCCACCCTGGTGAATTGGGTTTGGTATCAGGAGGTCTAAATGCTATTATTTCCTGAGGGGTTGTATATTCATTACCGGGGCAGAATGGACAAAACCCTCCCTTCTTTCTCTGGGAAGGCGAAACAAAATCAGTAGGTCTTTTTCCCCTTTCAATCGAGATAATAACCCAACGACCTGATATCGGATCTCTTCTGAGCTCAGACATATTACCTCCCACACAAGCAATAGCATAGAGCATACAGCAAAGGGCAAAGTGATACAACCACAATATTCATTTGCTTAAAACTCTACGCTAATTTGGTAATATTATATCACAATAAGATATAATCACTCATGAAACCTATATTTATTCATAGATTGGTAAATAAGCATTTTGAAGACCCTTGTCTATTCGTAAGAATACTAAGGGAGAAACGTGCCTTTTTATTCGATATAGGTAATATTGAACGACTCAGACCAAGAGACTTACAAAAAATAACCGATGTATTTGTCACGCATACACACATAGATCATTTTATTGGATTTGATACCCTCCTAAGGGCATTGCTCAGACGAAATGTACCATTGAGGGTTTTTGGTCCTTTAAATATAATCGACTGTGTAGAAGGTAAACTCAGAGGCTATACATGGAATCTTATAAAAGAATATCCACTAAAGATTGAAGTATTTGCAATTAATAATGATAAGATGAGTGTGTCCAGTTTCTATGCTGAAAACTGCTTTGAGCGAAAGGACAAGGGGGTATACGAATTTAATGGTGTCATCTTAAGAGAACCCATGTTCACTGTATATGCTATTCAGTTAGATCATCAGGTTCCCTGTCTTGCTTATTCCTTGGAGGAAGTGTTTCATATTAACATAAATAAGGCAATGTTAAAGGAGATGGGTCTCGATGTCGGTCCATGGCTTTCAGATTTAAAAAAAGCTATAAGAGAAAATAAACCAGATGACACAGAATTCATAGTCCACGGAAAGACTTATACAATCCAAGAACTTAAAAAAATTGTTACTATTACAGAGGGGCAGAAAATATCCTACGTTACAGATGCCTCAATAAGTGAAACCAATATAAACAAGATAATCAAATTTGTCCAAAATTCTGATATATTTTATTGTGAGGCTTATTTCATGCACAAAGATATTGATAGAGCATTGAAAAGGGCTCATCTTACTGCTAAGCTCGCAGGCATGATAGCAAAAAAGGCACAAGTTAAAAATCTTTCTGTTATGCATTTTTCTCCAAAGTATAGAGAAGAAAATGAAACCCCTGAAACCGAAGCAATGCAAGAATTTAGGAGTTCAATCTCTTCAGAACAAGAACAGCATTCAAGCCACCAAATCCAAATGAATTAGTAATAGCAACCTCTATGTCTTTTTTACGAAGCTCTGTCACATAATCAAGATCGCATGAAGGGTCTCTTTCCTTTAGATTTATTGTTGGTGGAATAACACCTTCGGACATGCTCAAAAGTGTAAAAGCAGCCTCGAGTGGCCCTGATGCAGAAAGCATATGCCCCGTCATGGACTTTATCGAACTTACAGGAATCCTATAGGCATCTTTACCAAAACAGAGTTTTATTGCTTCGGTCTCAATTCTATCACCAATAGGTGTGGAGGTAGCATGCGCACTGATAAAATCAACGTCTTTAAGATTTAACCCAGCATCAGCTAATGCATTTTTCATTGTTCTTGCTTGTCCTTCAACAGATGGGGTTGTCTGATGAAATGAATCAGTAGTATTACCGTACCCTACAATTTCTCCATAAATCCTTGCCCCTCTATCTATAGCCATCTTATATTCCTCAAGAACAAGAATACATGCTCCCTCTGATAAAACAAAACCATCCCTTGATTTCTCGAAAGGTCTGCTTGCAGTATAATCTCTCCCTTTAGATAAAGTGCCTGCCCTACCATATCCTTCTATACATATTAGGCATAGAGGAGCTTCAGCTCCTCCACAAATTAGAGGATATTTAAACCCTGATTTTATCAAGCGGTATCCTTCACCTATCGCATTCGTTCCTGAGGCACAAGCATTTGATATACCCAAGCAATAACCCTTTATTCCAAGCCTTTGAGCAACGTAAGACGGTGCCATACCTATTGTTGTTGCTGGCATAAGATAAGCTGACAAATGTGGCTTATGAAACTGAACATTTGATAAATATAACTTCTGAAGCTCTTTCTCTATTGTGATTATTCCGCCCCGACTTGAACCAATGATAACCCCTCCTAAACTTAAATAATTATTTATTAGTGATTGTTTTATTAGACCTGCATCATCAACCGCCATAATCGCAGCAGCAACTGCATAATGTACAAACGGATCCAGTCTCATTAATTCCTTTTGAGAAAGATATCTTTGGGGTTCAAATCCCTTTAATTCACCACCTATAACCCATTTTAGATTAGATGTGTCAAAACGTTTTATCGGACCTATTCCTGATAATCCAGCCTTTGCTGAATTCCATGACTCATATAATGAATTACCAATTGGACAGACAATCCCTATCCCTGTTACAACGACCCGATTCATGTTTTATATTAACATAGCTTATCAAAATGTATTAGGAAAGGTGGTTCGAGATGATGCATTTCAAGACAAACAGATTGAAGTAGCAAATCTTTAGGGGGGATATTAAAAAGCCAAATTAGGGGGTATGTCCCTTTCGCTCCCT
>CAYOJI010000069.1:8637-11578 GCA_964404225.1 uncultured Nitrospiraceae bacterium | reverse complement strand
TCGCTAAACATTTTTTTAACATCCATACTCATAGGTAGAAAAAGGGACAAAAAGTCAAAAGTATAAAGCATTACATAATCACTGTGAGTCTGGACAAAGGAATTAATCAATTTATTTCGTTTTACCAACAGATTAATATCCTGAAGCCTTACAAAAGAATGAGGAAACCTTATCCAGCACTTCATAAATTTTGCCTGCCATTTGCCTTTTTCCACTTCCCTATTTCCCCTCGTTCGCCTTCCACCTTCGGCCTCTTTAATTGTTTTTACAATATTTCCATCTAAGCTTAGAAGTATTTCGTTATTTTGGTTAAGTATCTTGCAATGTTTTTTAAGAACCCTATATATCTTTCCAACTAATTCCAGATGTGTGTAAAGCGAAGTAATGTTTCTGGGAATAGATTTGTCTTCAGGAGTAAGTAAAAGATTTTCCCGATATTTTTCTAAAAAACTCATAAGGAGAACTCACCTCATTAATGATTCTAAATACCTCTTTGAGCTCTTCATCAGATTTAAACGCCGCCCAGCATTTCCCTTTATTTTTTTCATTTTCATAAAATTTGTAGTTCCACAATTTAAGAACACCCTCTGATTCTCCTGCTCCTCCAATTGGAGGCACCGCCCTTGAAATAGACGAGGCAAGGTGGTCTGCAATGATAAGAAGAAATACATCTGGTCTGTAATTAGGGTCTACCTTTGTCCAATTGTTTATGTTCTTAGAACCCTTTATTTTGTGGTGGTACTGTCCCCACCATGAAGGTGAACAAGGCTTTTCTATCTTATATTCATCAAACTTGAAATTTTCAAAGGTATGACCACCAAAGGAGTAATTCTTTAATTTTGTTTTATCAACGAGCTTACCAATATCATGCAATTCTGCTATAAACTCTTTATTATTCATTTACATACCTCTCTGTTCAATATTCTCCACATAATTTCTTATCTCCTCCACCATAAGCCATCCACCGTAGTAGTCCTTTTCATCTTTCTTTTGATACTCCTTCCTTTCTGTTGCGGCAGATATGTCACATAGCTTGAGTATATGATGGGTAAGTGAGGCTTGAAGCCTCCTCTGATGTTGTTCTAGTAACCCACAACCTTTCGCCCAGATTCTTAAACCTCTTGCCATCTCCTTCAAGTCACCAACAGTTATATTTTTTGCCAGATCAGGAAAAAGTTCGCTCTTTAAGTTATCTGTCTCTTTATGCCATTCAATTTTATTACCATTATCAACTATGCCATCCAATATTGCCTGATGCCTTCTGGGAGGGACTTCCAAAGATAAGCAGCTCCAAGTGTTGAATGAGAGGGCAGTTTTCTATTTGTACCGAGATTTTCCTGCCATCTCTTTGTAAGTTTGCCAAGATCATGGAATAAAACCATCTTTTCAAGGTACTCTTTTAATTGGTTTTCATCTGATATACCAAAAATCCTCATAGCAGTTGGTAAGAAAATTGGGATAATAACCTCAAACTTTTCTTTACACCTTGAAATATGGTCTAAATAATACTCTTCTGGAGCACTATATAATAAAGCTGACATCTGGATATATCCCCTTATCTTGTTTATAGTATTTACTGTCAATTATATAAGTTCTAAACGGACCTATCCTTGAATCTTTTTCATCTGGTTTCTTCTTGTTTTTGATTAAATCAATAATGAAAATTTCATTCATTTTTTCTTTCTCATTATATCTCCATTGGATTTCCCATTGAATGGGTCTGTTTTTATCATTAAACAAAGCCCATACAATACCAATATCTACATTTATAAAGTTATCTTTTAATGATGGATTATTTAAAATAAAGGCCCTAATTCTATCCTCAATTTTCCCTTTTCCACTTTCTGGAATATCTAACACTACTATGGTAGCTGATTTGCTATCCCTCAACTGGATATTTCTCGGCTCGCTATCGGCATACAAAACACACTCATATAGGTCAATTAAAGTATCCCTTGCCTCATAGTCGTTAGCCCTGTAATCAAGGGTTTCATTGACAAAGGCACAAACCTGAGCAAAATTTCTAATGTCAAAATCTGAATTATTTTTTAGCCATTCCATTGTCTTCTCTAAATGCCTCTTTTCGTAAGGCAAATGTTCCCTATCACCCTCAACGGGAAACACAATCATCTCACCATTTTCACCCTCGTATCTTGCACATCTACCAACTCGCTGAACTAAGCAATCAGCAGGCGCAAGCTCTGTAAGTAGTAGTTCTGCTGAAAAGTCAATGCCTGCCTCAAGCACCTGTGTGGAAACTACAATTCCAACACCTTCTGGTATTTTAATTTTCCCATTTTCTTTATAAGGAATTAGGGAGAGTGCCTGACTTTCATGCTTCTCACGGTCTTTCTTTGTAAACCGTGAGTGAAGTAAGACAATCTCTTCATTCCTAAGTCCAAGCCTTGATTTAACTTCTTCGTAAATTTTCTGTGCTCTTTTTACTTGATTGACGACTATAAGAGTTTTTTGTCTCTTAATCTTTTCTAAAATTTCGTCAGAAATATTGATATTTCTATTTGAATATAACAGTTCATCTTTGAGAGCAATACTAATATTACCTCCTGTTAAAATACTGGAAACAATTCTTTGTTCATCTTTAAGAGTGATGTTTCCAAACAAACTTTCTTCAAGACTTTCAGGCATCGTTGCGGTCATTAAAACAAATGGTATTTTGCTTTTGTGCAATATCTCCATTAAGGCGCGCATAATTGAAAAGGTAAATCCATCCCTATACATATGTGCTTCATCAAAAACTACAATAGAAGATGCAATTGAACCCGCAGGCATATCAATATGCCTTCCAACCTATCCACTCACCCTTGCAAAGCCGTAGAGAAATTGGTCAAGGGTTGTAACAACTATATCAGCTATAAAGAAAGGAGAATTGGGAATATCTCCATGTTGAATCTCAACCGAAATATATGGAGAAATTTTCTGA
>CAYOJI010000069.1:2823-8627 GCA_964404225.1 uncultured Nitrospiraceae bacterium | reverse complement strand
TTTATTCTTTCAGCTACAGTGTTTACCAAAACCCTCATCGGTAAAACATAAATCAGTCTTGGAACAATATGGAAGTTATTGGTAATGAATTGTGATAAGAATGGTGCAACTACAGCCTCTGTCTTTCCAGAGCCTGTTGAAGCCTTCAGTAGTAGAGGAAAAGTTCCTAAATGAAACCTATCCCATATCTTTATCTGGTGATCGTAAGGAGAATCGATATTAAAATTGTTCTTGTAGAACTGTTCAGCCTTATTTATTCACTCCTTCAACGTATTTTTACTAACAATTATATACAGAATTTGTATATAAATCCTGTGCCATTTTTTATAGACAGCAATTTAAGTTTTATCCCGCATTTATAGCATAAGGTATAAATTTTATTTATTCCTTCACCCTTCTTACATCTGCACCTATTTGTTGAAGTTTTTCTTCCATCCTCTCATATCCTCTATCAAGGTGGTATATTCTGTAAATTGTAGTCTCACCTTTTGCTGCAAGAGCAGCTACGACAAGGGAAGCACTTGCCCTTAAATCTGTTGCCATAAGGGGAGCTCCTTGAAGTCTTGTAACTCCTTTAACAGTGGCAATATTCCCTTCAATAGAAATATCTGCCCCCATTCTTCTAAGTTCAGCCACATGCATAAATCTATTTTCAAATATAGTCTCTTTTATTATGCTTGTCCCTTCGGCTAAACACATCAAGGCCATAAACTGTGCTTGCATGTCTGTGGGAAAACCAGGATAAGGCATTGTCTTTATATCTACAGATTTAGGTCTGGATGATCCTACCACACGAATCCCGTCAGGAATAAACTCAAAAATGAGACCTGCTTCTTTAAGCTTTAGTATTAATGCGTCAAGGTGATCTACTCTGCAACCTTTGATTACAATTTCGCTATGTGTAATGCCCGCGATAGTCATAAATGTTCCTGTTTCAATCCTATCTGGTATTATTGAATATTTGATAGGTCTTAGATCGTCTACACCCTCTATCTCAATGACACTTTCTCCTGCACCCTTTATCTTTGCGCCCATTGATATGAGTGCATTTGCAAGATCAACGACCTCGGGTTCCCTTGCCGCATTTTCTAAAAGCGTCCTCCCTTCAGCTAAAGAAGCTGCCATCATTAGGTTCTCTGTACCTGTAACAGTAGGTATATCAAAATATACAGAGGCACCCTTAAGTCTCTTTGCGCTTGCTACAATATATCCTGAATCAAGTTCGATTTTAGCACCCAATTTTTGAAGGCCCTTTAAGTGCAAATTTATGGGCCTTGCACCAATAGCACAACCTCCAGGTAGTGACACCTTAGCCTTCCCGTATCTCGAGATTAAAGGTCCCAATATTAGGATTGATGCACGCATTGTTCTAACAAGATCATATGGGGCTTCAAATTTATTAATCCTTTCTGTATTTATAAAGACTGTTTTGTCTTCATAGTGAAAACCTGCGCCTAAGTTAGCAATTAGTTGTCCCATTGTCATAACATCTTTAAGATTTGGTACTTTATTGATATTATGATAACCCGGGGCAAGAAGGGTTGCAGCCATAATAGGCAAAGCAGCGTTCTTTGCACCACCTATAACAACTTCTCCTTTAAGTCTTTTACCTCCACGAATTAACAGTTTATCCAAAAGCGCCTCCTATAAGGTTTTGATATTAATTAAAAATTAATTTAAAAATATAATATCATTATTGCCATAGTAAAAACTTATCAGCTATACTTACTAAAGATAATTTTCAAAAATAATAAATTAGGAGAAATACTGTCAAACAATCTTTCGAATAAAAATTGTTTTAATAATCTATGTATATTGAAGCCCTTTTTATCCGCTGGAGGGTAAGTCAAATGCCTTTTTTTGGGGAACTTTTTGTTAGTGAGATAATAAAGAAGCCTATACTCGACCCAAAGGGTGAAGAACTTGGTAAAGTAAAGGACCTTATTGTTGTAAAAGGTGACCCTCTCCCAAAGATATCTGCAATTATTATTGAAAAGAAAAGAAAGCTATTCAATATTTCTTGGACTGACTTGAACATATTTAATAAAAGGATAATATCCGCAAACATATATGCAAAAGATTTACAGCCATACGAATTGAGCGAAAAAGATCTTCTAATGGTTAGAGATATCCTTGACAAACAAATTGTAGATGTTAACGGAGTTAAAGTTGTAAGGGTTAATGATGTAAAGCTTGAGGGGTTTAAATCAGATGCAGTTCTCATAGCAGTGGACGTAGGGATGAGGGGTATTTTGAGAAGACTTGGCATCGAGCGTGGGGGAGAAGATTTACTTAAGATATTCAACAAACATCTTCCTTATAATCTAATAAGTTGGAATTATTTACAGCCCCTTGAACCAAGATTAACCAAAATAACACTTACGGTACCAAGACAGATGGTTTCAGAATTACACCCTGCTGACATTGCTGAGATAATAAGTCAGGTATCACACAAAGAAGGTGCAACATTTTTCAAAGACCTTGACGTAGAAACAGCAGCAGAAGCTCTTTCGGAACTTCAACCAGATGTACAGACGGCAATAATTACAGGAATGGATGCAGAAAAAGCAGCAGATATCATAGAAGAGATGCCACCTGATGATGCAGCAGACGTACTTAGTGACCTTCCAGTAGATAAGGCAAAAGAGATACTTGAGCATATAGAGAAGGAAGAAGCTGAAGATATACAAGAACTTCTAAGCCATGAAGAGGATACAGCGGGAGGTTTGATGACAAATGAATTTATAGCCTATCCTCCCGAAATTACTGTAAGGGAAGCAATTGATAGATTTAAAAAAGATGCAGAAAAGATCGAGGCTGTTTATTACATTTATGTAATTGATGAAAATGAAAAACTCATTGGTGTTATGTCTCTCAGGGATCTGCTACTTGCTAGTCTTGATTCGAAACTCTCGGATATTATGGAAACGAGAATAAAGACAGTGACACCTGATACTGACGAAGACGAAGTTGCTGAAATTATATCAAAATACAACCTTGTAGCGCTGCCAGTTGTTGATAATGAAGGGATTATGCTCGGTATTGTTACTATTGATGATATTATAGATAGAATTCTGCCACCTGCGGCAAAGCGTAAAAGGAGAAAAGTGTGAGGCCTTTTAAAAAAATAGGTCTTTTCCTTGCAGTTATGGGTCCTGGAATAATAACCGCAAATGTTGATAATGACGCGACTGGTATTACAACGTATTCTGTATCAGGAGCTCATTTTGGTTATTCCCTCTTGTGGGTACTTATACCAACTACTATTGCCCTCATAGTGATACAAGAAATGATAGGAAGAATGGGCGTTATAACAGGAAAAGGTCTTTCAGACCTTATAAGAGAAAATTTTGGTATAAGGTCAACATTTTTTGTTATGGTAGCCCTCCTTGTTGCAAATTTCGGAACAACCGTTGGTAATTTTTCAGGATGGGCTGCAAGTATGGAAATACTTGGTTTGAGCAAATATATAATGGTTCCGATAGGCGCTGTATCTATATGGATTCTTGTTACAAAGGGTGGATATAGAACAGTGGAGAAGATACTCCTTTTTGCATGTCTTCTATACTTCGGGTATGTCATCTCCGGATTTATGGCAAAACCTGATTGGGATGATGTCTTTAAAGGCCTCTTTATCCCACAAATAAACTTAAACTTCGAATATATTTTTTTAAGCATTGCCATTATAGGCACAACGATTACCCCGTGGATGCAGTTTTATCTTCAAGGCTCTATAGCAGACAAGGGTATAAGAAAAGAAGATTACAAGTTATCACGGCTCGATGTATTAATAGGTTGCTCTGTAACGGACATCATCGCTTTCTTCATAATGGTTACTTGTGCAGTTACACTTTTCTCACACGGTATAAAGATAAGGGATGCTTCAGAGGCAGCTTTAGCACTTAAACCTCTTGCTGGCCCTTACGCTTCTTCTCTATTTGCCATCTGCCTCGCAAATGGATCACTACTTGGAACAATAATTGTACCTCTTTCGGCTGCATATTGTGTATGTGAAGCAATGGGGTGGGAAAGGGGTATAAATAAAACCTTCAAAGAAGCACCACAGTTTATGTGGATATACACCTTATTAATAGTTATCCCAGCCCTTTTGGTCCTTATACCAAATGCCCCTCTCGTCTTTCTCATGGTTTTGGCATCTTTTTTAAATGGAATTCTCTTACCTATAGTTTTGATCTATGCAATATCACTCGTGAACAATAAAAATATAATGGGAGATTATGTTAATTCGAGAGGATATAACTATATTTCATGGGGGACAGTAATAACCCTTATAGTTCTTACGATATTCATTGTAATAACGATGTTTTTCCAAATGAGGGTATGATATGGTTAAGACGATAGAATGGGTTGAAGGAAAAGTAATCATGCTGGATCAGTCAAAACTACCCTTAGAGGTTTCTTTTATTGAGTGTACAGATTACAAAAAAGTGGCTGAAGGTATAAGAAAACTTTGGATAAGAGGAGCACCCGCGATTGGTATAGCTACTGCAATGGGCATTGCACTCGGAGCACAGGAGATTAAAGCAGTTTATTTTGAAGAATTTATGAAAAACCTTGAACCTATTTTCGATGAAATGCTTTCTACAAGACCAACTGCAGTGAATATAAAATGGGCTGTAGACAGGATAAAAAGTCTTTTAATACAGAGGAGGGAAGAATCAGTAGACCGATTAAAAGAACTTTTAATAGAGGAGGCAAATAAGATACTCGAAGAAGATATAGAGGTAAATAAGGCTATTGGAAGGTGGGGAGCAGAGTTTATAAAGAATGGGGACACAATCCTCACCCATTGCAATGCAGGCGCACTCGCCACAGGTGGGTATGGAACTGCAACAGCACCTATGCTTATAGCAAAAGAACAAGGGAAGAATATTCATGTTGTTGTTGATGAAACAAGGCCTGTGCTTCAGGGTGCAAGACTTACTACATGGGAGCTAATGCAAGCAGGTATTCCTGTGACTTTAATTGCAGATAATACTGCAGGCGCGCTTATGCAGAAGGGTGAAATAGACCTTGTTATTGTAGGCACTGACAGAACAGCTCTAAACGGAGATGTAGCAAATAAGATTGGCACATATACATTAGCGGTACTATGTAAAGAGCATAAAATCCCTTTTTATGTCGCGGCACCATTAAGTAGTATCGATTTTAAAACTCCTTCAGGAAAATATATTCCCATAGAAGAACGGGGTTCAGAAGAGGTAACTCATATATTCGGTGGATGTCAGATTGCACCAAATGGTGTAAAAGTAAGGAATATAGCCTTTGATGTTACTCCATCTAAGTATGTCACAGCGATAATTACTGAAAAAGGTGCATTTAGACCTAAAGATATAAAAAGGCTTGCTAACGAAAAATTTGATGCTGAAAAAAAGCGGCTTAAACCTTAAGCAGTCTTTATTAATTCTATGCTTGTTGAGCCATAAAATATTCATAACATTCCTTCCCGCTTGGATCGCCGTATACCTTAGCCCATTCCGGATCTATGTATCTGATATTAAAATTTGAGTCTATGATATTTAACCCTGATTAGATTTTAACTAAAATTTTTCATAAACTTATAAATAATAAGCTCAATCTTCGAGAATCTTTTTATATCTTGCCAATTCTTCTTTCAAAGTCTCAATTTCTCTCTTAAGTTCTATCATTCTCAACTCTCTGCCTATAGCCATCTCATAAAAATCCTCAAGCTCCTTTACCCTCTTTTTAAGATCTATTTCAAGGGTCATTTTTTCAGTTATATCATTTATACACTCTATTACAGAAATTACTTTGCCTGAAGA
>CAYOJI010000069.1:2494-2804 GCA_964404225.1 uncultured Nitrospiraceae bacterium | reverse complement strand
CTTTTATTGGATATAAACTTACTTCTACATAAACTGGATTGCCTGTTGTGTCATAAAGTATATGAATCATTTCACATTTTCCGCCCCTCTCAAAAACCTCTTTTATATAGCACTCTACTCCTTTTTCATAGCATGGCTTATTAAAACCGTGGAAGACCTTATAGCAGTGTTCACCTATGACGTTATTAATGGTGTTTTTGACCTGTTTGAGAAAACTATTATTTGCGGTTATTATTTTGAGGTTTCTATCTATAACTATCAACCCTTCACTTATCCCATCAAGAATATTTGATAAGAATACCTTACCTTT
>CAYOJI010000069.1:0-2484 GCA_964404225.1 uncultured Nitrospiraceae bacterium | reverse complement strand
AAGCATCTCTGTAACAACGCCTCTTTTATTTCTAATAGCCGAGGCAGTTATTTCAAAGACCCTTTCTTCATCACCAAAACAATAATGGATATGGGTAACAATCACGGGAATGCCAGTAGAAAATACTTCTTCGGCAGGACATATAAATCTTTGTTTGGTATCCATTGTTGGACGTTTGATTTTATCTGATAAACTGCAAAGTACAAGGCAGCGGTGCGAAACATTATGGCACTTTTTACCAATAAATTCTTCTTTTTTAAGACCGCATATCTCGAGATAACGTTTATTTGCAAAAATAATATTTCTGTCTCGATCTATAACGACTATACCATCAAAAAGCCCGTTGAGAATATTATATTTAGATTCAGACATAAAACTCCTTCCCAAATCACATTTCTCTCTATCTATCCAGCACTTCTCTTACCTTTTTTAAAAATTCTTGCGGCAAAATAGGTTTAGTTATAAAATTGAATCCCTTTTCTAATATCCCTTTTTTTATGAATAAGCTCTGCATTATATCCACTGGTAAAAATGACTTTTATATCGGGTTTGATTCTTTCGATTTCGTCGTAAACCTCTTTTCCGTTCTTTTTAGGCATTATCACATCAAGGACAAGAAGCTTTATTCTATCTTTATTCTTTAAAAATACATCGATTGCACTTTCACCATCTTTTACTTCTATAACCTCATACCCAGCTCCTTTAAGTATATGTTTCATAAGTTCTCCTACGTTTAGATCATCCTCTGCCACAAGAATTGTTTCAGTTCCTTCCGTTTCCACATGAATATCTGGGATCTTTTCCTCTTCAATTTTGGATTTGATCAAAGGCAGGTATATCTTGAATATCGCTCCCTTGCCTAATTCGCTATAAACATTGATATAACCCTCATGTTGTTTTACAATTCCATATACCATTGCTAATCCAAGACCTGTTCCCTTTCCTATCTCCTTAGTTGTGAAGAAAGGCTCGAATATCCTCTCCTTCGTCTTCGCATCCATCCCGCAACCCGTATCTTCAACGGACATAAGTGCATAAAAACCCGATTTCCCATAACCGTAAGTTTTTATGTATTCATCATCAATTTGTGTAAGTTCTGTCTTGATTGTTAAGTGACCGCCGTTAGGCATCGCATCTCTTGCATTTGTAGCAAGATTCATTAATATCTGTTCTATTTGTGTTCTATCTGCCATTACAATTAAATCTTTGTCTGTAATAGATACAGAAAGCTCTATATCCTCACCAATAATTCTAGACAAAAGTTTTTCTAACGACATAATAATTTCATTGAGATTTACAGGCATTGGATTGATTATCTGTTTTCTGCTAAAGGCAAGTAGTGCCTGAGTTAATTTAGCAGCTCTTTCAGCGGAGTTCAATATCTGCGTTACATAAATGCTTAGCGGTTCATCTTCTGCCATCTCCATCTTCAAAAGATTCCCATATCCTATTATTGCTGTCAGTATATTGTTAAAATCATGAGCAATACCTCCTGCAAGTTGACCGATGGCCTCCATCTTTTGGGCTTGCAATAACTGCCCTTCCAGCTTCTTTCTTTCACTAATATCAACATTTACCTCAGCTACTAACCACTCTCCGTCTTCATTCTGAAAAGGTATTGTAGTAACCTGTATAGGCCTATTACCCTCCTTCACCAAAACCTCTTCGGTAACAGTAATGGACTTCGTCTCTAATGCCTTCGGTATTCCACAACCCGGACATATTTCACTCCGTCCCATAAAATACTCATAACACTTTCTTCCAGCTGGTTCACCATACACCTTCTTCCACTTTGGATCAATGTATCTCACATTGAATTCTGAGTCTATAATATCTAAACCTGTCTTCGTTGCACCTAATATGAATTCCATCTGTTGCTTTAGCATGTTTACTTCACGCTCAGCACGTTTACGGTCACTTATATCTTTGAAATTTTCTACAATTCCTATTATTTTTCCATCTGGTCCATAAAATGGTTTTGCGGTTAAGATGCATTGGACAATAGCTCCATCAAGACGTTCTTTGTCTACATCAAATTGAACCATTTCCTTACCCCCAATGATCTGCGTCAAAGGACAAGCAGGACTATGACATTTTTGACCTTTAAATACCTCGTAGCACTTTTTCCCAATCAACTCTTCTTTATTCTTCGCCCCTATCATATGAACAAATGTATCATTGGGCCTAAGGATATTAAATTGTTTATCAATTAATCGCATACCATCAGCAGCGGTATTGAATATCTGGTCAAGTTCTGCGTACGCGATTTCAGTCTTTTCCTCTGCATGTTTCCGCTCATTAATGTGCGTTATCAGCGGTTTAAGCACAAAAAATAAAGAGAGGGCGACAGAAATATAACAAGAAAGGTTGCATCAAGCAAAGCCCGAATCCATATAGAAAGGTGATGGAAAAAAGAAAGTAAAAACATTATAAGGAAGCATCACCAATTCCGTGATGAATAAAAAAGGGGCTCACCTTATAATG
>CAYOJI010000068.1:0-11610 GCA_964404225.1 uncultured Nitrospiraceae bacterium | reverse complement strand
GTCAATTTTGTGGAAACAATACCTTTTCAGCGAGATTATTTTTGAGGAAAGGCGGGCTATTGACAAAGGGATATGTTTTTTAGTATTTTAAAATTAAGTTAAGTCTGCATTTGAATACTGTATAAACAAACCTCCCTGGATAGGCGAAGTCCTACCGGGTTAAAAAACCACCAATATTAATTTAGAGATCCATATTTAGGAGTATAACAATGGAAAACCCAACTAAAAAGAGCTCAATAACAGAAAATATATCTATTTCTGAACTCAAAGAAAAAACCATAGACGAACTTATAGAAGTGGCAAGAGAGTTAAATGTTGAAGGTGCTACCAGTATGCGAAAACAAGATCTTATTTTCGCTATACTCCAAGCACAAACAGAAAAGACAGGGTATGTTTTTTCTGAAGGCGTTTTGGAAATCCTCCCTGATGGATTTGGTTTTCTAAGATCACCTGATTACAGCTATCTGCCTGGCCCTGATGATATTTATGTTTCTCCCTCACAGATAAGAAGATTCAACCTCAGAACAGGGGACCTGGTCTCGGGACAGATAAGACCACCAAAAGAAAGTGAAAGATATTTCGCTCTACTTAAAGTAGAGGCTATAAATCATGAACCACCAGATGAAAATATTACAAGGCCTTTATTTGATAATTTAATACCTTATTATCCTACCGAGAAGATAAAACTCGAGTATGACCCTAATGACTATTCGACTCGGGTTATGGATCTTATAACCCCTATAGGTAAAGGACAAAGGGGGATGATTGTTGCGGCACCAAGAACAGGAAAGACTATGCTCCTTCAATCTATTGCGAAGGCAATCAGAAAAAATCATAGGGAGATACATTTAATAATACTTCTAATTGACGAGAGACCAGAAGAGGTGACCGACTGGAAACGACAAGTGCCTACTGCGGAAATTATTAGCTCAACATTTGATGAACCTCCTCAAAGACATTGTCAAGTCTCCGAGATGGTTATAGAACGCGCAAAACGGCTTGTTGAATGTAAAAGGGATGTCGTTATTCTTCTTGACAGTATCACAAGACTTGCAAGGGCTTATAATTCTGTTATCCCAGCGAGTGGGAAAGTCCTTTCAGGTGGTCTTGATTCAAATGCCCTTCAAAAGCCAAAAAGATTTTTTGGAACAGCAAGGAACATAGAAGATGGGGGAAGTCTTACTATTCTTGCGACTGCACTTATTGATACAGGAAGCAGAATGGACGATGTTATATTTGAAGAATTTAAAGGAACAGGTAATATGGAATTGCATCTCGATAGAAAACTTGTTGATAAGAGGATATTCCCAAGTATTGATATTAATGCATCTGGAACAAGAAAAGAAGAACTTTTAGTCGATAAAGATGTCCTTAATAAGATGTGGATACTTAGAAAAGTTTTGACACCCCTGAGCACCGTAGAAAGCATGGAGTTTCTCCTCGGGAAGCTTATGGGTACAAAAAGCAACAAAGACTTTCTCGAGATGATGAATAAATAAAAAGATGGATAAAGCCTTAGAAGACGATCATTACTGCTTTGTATGTGGTGAAGAAAACCCTTATGGTTTACATATTAAATTCTCATTTCAAGATAATAAAGTAAAGGCTGAGTTTATTTCTCAGAAGATTTACCAAGGATACAAAGATATAATTCACGGTGGTATAATCTCCACATTACTCGATGAGGCTATGGTAAAAGTAGCCCTTATGCAAGGAATGCCTGCTGTTACCGCTGAAATCACAATACGATTTAAAAATCCATTAATTATTGGCGAAAAGGCAATTGTTGAGGCTCAGATAACAAAGACGAACAGGAAGGTTATCGAAGCCTCTGCGAACATGAAGAAGACAGACAATTCCATTATCGCTGAAGGACATGCCAAATTGCTCAGGGGTTATCAATCCCGATAATAATTATTTTTTACATGAAAATCATCTAATCTTTTGAAAGATCAAGAAATTAAAGAAATTCTGAAGAAAGGTCTTTTAGCTTTAGATATTGCTCCTGCAAACGAATTTATAGATGCCTTCTTGATCTATCTATCAGAACTTAAAAAATGGAATAGAGCTATTAATCTTACAGGGCTTAAAAAAGATGAGGATATTGTTGTAAAGCATTTTATTGACTCACTTCTTTATCTAAGCGCAATCCCCGAATCTGAATTAATTATTGCTGATGTCGGAAGTGGCGCAGGATTCCCGGGTATCCCAATCAAAATTGTAAGGCCTGAATTAAAAATGTATCTCATCGAGGTATCGAGCAAAAAGGCGACCTTTTTGAGACACATAACAAAAAAGAACGATATTCAAAAGATTGAAATAATTGAAAAAAGGGTTGAAGATATAAAAGTAAATATTGAATTGCCCCCTGTTGACATCGCTGTTACAAGAGCAGTATTTACAGTTAAAGAATTTATTAAAAAGGCATCACATATTGTAAAGAAAGGTGGTAAACTTATCCTAAATAAAGGCCCGAAAGTATTCGAAGAGCTTAAGTTGTTGAATGCCGATGTCAAGCATAGAGTTTTACCTTTGAATCTTCCTATATCCGATATTAAGAGATACATTATCGAAGTTGTTCTGTAATTTAAGTGCGTGCCAATAAAGGACATCTCTGACGGATATGCTGTATATAATGAAGGGATGTTCCACATGGAACATTTATTAAAATTTTGGGAAGCAAATCTTGGAAGACCTTATCAATATAATTGATGCCAAAGTAAGTAGCAAAACGTTAGGGGGTATGTCCCTTGAGCGGACATTGTGAAATTTTTGGTGTTACCCATCTTGGCGAAGGGTAGCGTCCCCGAAGGGGCGAATCTTTACTGTCTGAGGCCTTTTGAGGCACATATATTTCGTCAGAATAATAACAATATTTTGATAGAAGGGGTTGCCTTTCTCTTTACTCATTTTAGATATAATAAGAGTTATGGTTACTGTGATGATTGTTGCTGGCGAAAGCTCTGGCGAGCTGTATGGTTCGCTCCTTACTAAATCGCTTAAAAGCAAATTGCCTGAAGTAAAAATAATGGGTGTGGGTGGTGAAAGAATGCGTGAAGCAGGGGTTGAGCTTATATCAAGCATATCAAGTGCATTTGGGCTAATCGAGGTAGTCTCCACATACAATAAAATTAGGTCTTCTTTTAGAAAAACCGTCGAAACTATTAAGAAGTTCAAGCCCGATGTACTTGTCTTGATAGATTATCCTGATTTTAATATTAAATTAGCAAAGATAGCCAAATCCTGTGGAATAAAAATTCTGTATTATGTAAGTCCGCAGGTTTGGGCATGGCGAAAGAGAAGGGTCAAAAAGATTGCAAAATTAGTAGATAGAATGGCTGTTCTTTTCCCCTTTGAAGAGAAGATATACAATGAAGCAGGTGTTAAGTGCGAGTTCGTTGGGCATCCGATAGTTGAGGAAATTGAATCCGTGTTACAGTCATCGGTCATTGGTCGTCAGTCGTTGATAAAAATTAATGACTATTGTCCATTGCCCCAGGACTCCAAAAATATTGGACACCGAGATTACTTCAAATCTATACTTGGTTTTAATCCAAAAAAAACTCTTCTTTCCCTGCTACCAGGTAGTAGGCATAGTGAATTAAAAAGACTACTCCCATTGATGTTGGAAATAGTTCGGAAAATTAAAATAAGTTTCGATGGGTACGAATTTTGTGTTCCGTTATCTACAAACACCGAGGAAGAACGGTATGCTTTTTATCTCAATTTACTGAGGGATGAAGGGGTTAATATAAAAAAAGGCGAAACCGTCATGGTACTTGCATGTTCTGATATGGCGGTAGTAGCTTCGGGCACTGCGACTTTACAGGCTGCTTTACTTGAAGTTCCTATGGTCGTTGTATATAAATTGTCACCTTTTACATATTTTTTAGGTAGACTTCTTGTAGATGTAGAATATATTTCGCTCGTGAATATACTCGGTGGTAGAGAGATTGTTAAAGAATTCCTTCAAAAAGAAGCAAATCCTTATAATGTAGTAGAAGAGCTTAAAAAAATAAGGCTTGATGCAGGATATAGAGAAAAAATGATCCAAGCCTACAGACTAATAAAAGGGACTTTTTCCGGGGGAAAAGCATCTGAAAAGGTTGCAGAAATGATAATCGAGATGGTTAGGTAAATGTAAATGTTCCTACTCTATACTATTATATATATCTTTGTATTAATCTTTATCTTACCATTCGAATATCTCAAAAGGCCAAAAGAACTTAGAAAAAAGTGGCTTAGAGAGAAGTTCGGATTCTTTAATTTATCTTTCACTACTTATTCCTCATCGTACATCTGGGTTCATGCTGTGTCAGTAGGCGAAGTTATGGCATCTATTCCATTTCTTGGGGGCTTAAAAGAAAATTACCCTTCAAGAAAGATTATACTCTCAACAATTACAGATACAGGTCAAAAAGTAGCAAAAGAAAAAGCACCCCAAGGTGTAATTACTGTTTATTTGCCTTTTGATATACCTTTTATTATTGAACGAGTCCTTAAAAAAGTTAATCCTGAAATCTTAATTTTGATAGAGACAGAATTGTGGCCAAATCTTCTAAAAAAGTTTAAGGGAGAAAATATCCCTATTATTCTTTTAAACGGAAGGATTTCCGAGAAATCTTTAAGAGGATATCAAAAAATTTCGTTCTTTATGAAAAAGGTTCTTTCATATGTAGATTTTTTCGGCATGCAAAATGAAATATACGCGGAAAGGATAAAAAAATTTGATATTAATAGCAATAAAATTTCTAATTTAGGTAATTTCAAATTTGATATAACACCTTCTTCTTATATACCTGAATGGATTAAAAAAATACAGAATCCTATTATTATTGCAGGAAGTACCCACGAAGGAGAGGAAGATCTTTTATCATCTGTTTATGTAGATCTTAAAAAAGATTTTTCGGATTTGAATTTTATCATCGCACCAAGACATCCTGAAAGATTTAAGGAAGTAGAAGAAATGCTAAAAGCAAAGGGAATAAAATTTATAAAACGAACAGCTTTAAATGGAGAGCATAATGCCTCACAAAAGATAAATGGAACCATTATTATTCTTGATACAATTGGTGAATTGTCATCTGTTTATCAGATATCTGATATTGCCATCATTGGCAAAAGTTTTTACGGTTATGGCGGACAAAATCCATTCGAACCTGCTTTTTGGGGAAAACCAATTATTTGTGGCCCACATATGGAAAATTTTCCTATTATTCAAGACTTTTATAAAGAAGGGGCTGCCATTGAAGTTCAAAAAGAGACTCTTTATTTTAAATTGAAAGAACTCCTTTTGAACCCAGAAAAATCAAAAGATATTGGATCAAAGGCTAAGGAACTTTACCAAAAAAATTCAGGCTCGGTAGGAAGGGCTTTAGGAGTCATTCAAAGATATATTTCGCCTTAGTTGAGGTAGAAATATCAATATCACATTTTTATATCATTTTGGGATAACTATAGTTTAATATAAATTAATTAAACTAAATAATTGAGATATTTAAACCTAAATTGAGGGAGGAACAGGTTGTGGAAGAAATGCTTAAAATAACCGACCTATGGGTTAGTGTCGAAGGAAGGCAGGTCTTAAAAGGTGTAAATTTTTCCATGAGATATGGAGAAATCGATATATTATTTGGGCCGAATGGCGCGGGCAAAACATCCTTTATGATGACACTGATGGGATTTCCTAAGTATAAAGTAGAACAAGGGAAAATATTCTTTAAAGGTCAGGATATAACCTCCAAAGATATTTATGAAAGGGCGAAGCTTGGGCTTGGCGTCTCTTTTCAAAGGCCTCCTACTGTCAAGGGTGTTACCCTTAGGAAAATTATCGAGATTATTTCGAATAATGGTTTTAATGAAGAAAGCATTAGCGAAAATGTGCAAAAACTAAAATTAACAGGGCATTTAGATAGGGGACTAAATGATGGATTTTCAGGTGGGGAAATGAAACGTTCGGAACTTCTTCAGCTAATGATTCAGAGGCCAGACCTTGTATTGATTGATGAACCCGAATCCGGTGTAGATGTTGAGAACATAGCTCTTGTTGGTGAAGCAATCAATTCGCTTCTTGGGAAAGATAGAGTAAAAGACCCAAAAAGGGGTGCAATAATAATAACGCATACAGGGTATATACTTGATTTTGTGAATGCTGATAAAGGCTATATTATATTCGATGGAAATTTAGTTTGCGGAGGCAATCCTCGAGATATTCTTTCAGAAGTCAAAAAGCATGGATACAGGAGGTGTGCAAAATGTCGATAAGTACTCAATACATGTCGGATATAATACAAAGAGCTCAAAAGGCAATAGACAAAAAGGCTGCTTTTGGCCCTAACATAGATCTTTCATACTATAAAAAGTATATCGAAAGAAGTAGGATTGATAGCCTTGATAGTTTATCGCAACAACTAAAAGAAACAGCTATTATGACAGGAATTGATATCAAAGAAGAGGCACGGGCTGGGTCTTATTTTCAGATAGATCACTCAGTAGTATATGAAAGTATGAATAAGGCTTACGAAGGTCAGCTCGAGATAATGAGTACTTCTGATGCTTTAAAAAGGTATGATTGGATTGAAGATTACTTCTGGAAGTTAGTGCCTGTGGATCAGGATAAATATACTGCGCAGGTTGCATTAAATATGACACATGGGTATTTTATAAGGGTATTTAAGAATCAAAAACCGCAGTATCCTGTGCAGTCATGCCTTCTTGTTGCAGAAAATTATGTAAGCCAAAATGTCCATAACATAATAATAGTAGAAGAGGACGCAGAATTACATGTTATAACAGGTTGCACTTCATCAAAGGGTGATGCAGATGGCATACATCTTGGGATATCAGAATTTTTTGTAAAAAAAGGAGGAAAGCTTTTTTTTACAATGATTCATAATTGGGCTGATAATTTTCATGTCAGGCCAAGAACAGCAGTTATTGTAGAAGATGGCGGATCCTTTGTGAGTAACTATGTTATGTTAAAACAAGTAAAATCAATTCAGGCATTCCCGGTTGCATATCTAAAAGGCAAAGGGGCATCTGCAAAATTTAACACGGTAGTGTATGGTTTAAAAGATTCTTATATTGACCTTGGTTCAAGGATAATACTCGAAGGAGACAATACAAGGGGTGAATCTATAGCAAGGACGATAGCTGCGGATCAGAGTACAATTTATTCAAGGGGTGATTTAGTAGCAAAAACAAAAGGATACTGTTTAGCGCATCTCGATTGTCGTGGAATTTTATTTTCTAACAAGGCAAAGATTTATGCTATACCACAGCTTGTATCTGATGGCTCTCTCAAGGCTGAACTTTCACATGAGGCTTCTATAGGACCTATTGCTGAAGAGCAAGTTGAGTACCTTATGTCAAGGGGCATATCTAAAGAAGATGCAGTTTCCGTGATAACATCAGGTTTTTTAAATTTAGATATCCCTTTTCTACCCGAATTCCTTGATAGGAATATAAAAGAAGTTATAAAGGCTACGGCTAAAGAAGCTCTTTGATTGAATTTAATTTTTAAAGCATGCTAAGATATTAAATATTAATTTTTATCTGAAATTAATAATGGCCCATATACTGCCCTTCAAGGGTATCTTATATAATGTTTCAAAAGTTTCGGTGGAGGATGTATTTGCACCTCCATATGATATTATTACGCCTGAATTTAGAGAAGAGTTATACAAAAGAAGTCCATATAACATAGTTAGAATAGATTTTGGTAAAGAAGAATTAAATGATAATAAAGCAGATAACAAATATACGAGGGCGAAGAGATACCTTAATGAGTGGCTTAATAAACAAATCCTTATAAGAAGCGAAAGACCTTCTTTCTACGGATATGAAATGTCCTATAAGATAGACGGACAACAGAAACGCCTGATGGGATTTCTTGCGCTTGTCAGACTTGAAGAATTAGGTAAAGGTAGTATATACCCCCATGAATGTACTTATTCTGTGCCAAAGCAGGATAGATTGAATCTTTTAAGAACATGTGAAGCTAACATAAGTCCTATATTTTCTATTTATAAAAGTCCAGAAAATAAAGTGTCAGCTATTCTCTCGAATATTTCTTCCTTTAAAGATCCTTATATCAGTGTTAAGGATGGGGCGGGCGCTATCCATAAAATATGGCCTATCGATGAGATAGATAAGATAGAACTAATACAAAAAGAGCTCAGTGATAAAATCATTTTCATTGCAGATGGTCATCATAGATATGAAACAGCATTTGAATTCCGTAAGGAATTACGAAAAAATAGATACTATTCAGGTGAACAACCTTTTGACTACGTGATGATGTTTCTTGTAAATATGATGGATGAAGGGATAACGATTTTGCCGACCCATAGGCTTGTGAGAGAAATCCCATATGATGTTCATACACTCTTTTCAAAGTATTTTCATATTGAATCTGTTAAAGGGGACTTTGATATAGCAAAAAGACTTTTAGGTAAAAGGCATGCATTTGGTTTTTTTAAAAACAAAGAAGAACAATGGTATCTTCTTCAATATAAAGGTGGGAACTTGTCTGAGATTAGCCCAGAGCTTAGGAATATAGATATTTTTATATTGCACGAATTGATATTCAAGAAGATTTTAAAAAGAACTGAATTATCATATGAAATGGATATTCAGTTAGCACTAAATAAGGTTAGAAATGGAGAATTCGAAGCGGTCTTCTTTTTAAATCCAACAAGAGTCGAAGATGTTGAAAAAGCAGCCTTATCATCTATGAGGATGCCACCAAAATCAACGTATTTTTACCCAAAGCTTTTGACAGGGTTAGTAATTTATAAATGGTAAAGAAAAAAAGGAGGGATTATGTCATTGCGTGTTGCAATAAACGGTTTTGGAAGGATTGGTCGAAATTTTTTTAGGTCAAGTATCGGAAAAAATGAGTTTGAAATTGTAGCAATTAATGACTTAACAGATGCAAAGACACTTGCTCATTTACTTAAATATGATTCTGTTCATGGCATTTTCAATGCAGATGTAAAAACAGCAAATGGAAGTATTATAGTTAACGGCAAGGAAACTAAAGTTTTTGCAATCACCGAACCTGAAAAGCTTCCATGGAATGACCTTAATATTGACATTGTAGTGGAGTCTACAGGGAGGTTTACAGATAGACCTTCATCATCTAAACATATTGATGCTGGTGCAAAATGGGTTATAATCTCAGCCCCTGCTAAAGATCCAGATGTAACGATATGTATGGGCGTAAATGAAGAAGAATTAGATCCTACAAAACATAAAATTATATCAAATGCTTCTTGTACGACTAATTGCTTAGCGCCTGTTGCAAAGGTGCTGAATAACGAATTCAAGATAATAAAAGGACTCATGACAACAATCCATGCTTATACTAATGATCAGAGGATTCTCGATCTACCTCATAAGGACCTGCGAAGGGCAAGGGCTGCTGCCTTAAACATGATTCCCACTACCACAGGCGCAGCAAAGGCTGTTGGGCTTGTGCTTCCTGAATTGAAAGGTAAACTGAATGGAATGGCAGTTAGAGTTCCCACGCCAAATGTTTCTGTAATTGATCTCGTTGTAGAATTATCGAAAGAGGTTACAGCAGAAGAAATAAATCTATCTTTTAAAAAGGCAGCAGAGGGTTACATGAAGGGAATACTTCAATACTCAGAAGAACCCCTCGTATCGAATGATCTAAATGGTAATGAACATTCATCAATTGTTGATGGAACATCTACAATGGTCATCGAAAAGACATTAGCAAAAGTACTCGCATGGTACGACAACGAGTGGGGATATAGCTGTCGCCTGAGAGATCTGATAATTTATATCAGTAAGAGGGTTTAAAAATGAAAAAAAGAACCAATTTAGAACCTATATCAACAATGGATGTATTTAATAAATTAACAATAGAAGATATTGATATAAAGGGGAAAAGAGTTTTTATAAGAGCAGATTTTAATGTTCCCCTTGATGAAAATATGCAGATAACAGATGACAGAAGGATAAGAGCCACACTTCCTACGATAAATTATGCGATAGATGAAGGTGCAAAAGTTATATTATCATCACATCTTGGTAGACCAAAGGGTAAAGTTGACCCAAGATACAGTCTTGCACCTATTTCAAAAAGATTGCAGAGACTTCTTAATAAGGAAGTCATTTTTGCTTCTGACTGTATAGGTCCACAGGTTGAAAACATTGTTTCAAAGATGAAAAACGGCGATGTACTTCTTCTCGAAAATCTCAGATTTCATCCGGGTGAAGAAAAGAATGATGAAGAATTTGCACGGTCTTTAGCAAAGCTTGCTGATGTATATGTAAATGATGCCTTCGGAGCTGCACATAGATCACATGCATCGATTGTTGGTGTCCCGAAATTCCTTCCTGCAGTAGCTGGATTCCTTTTAAAAAAGGAAATAGAATACCTTAAAGGTGCAGTAAATAATCCTATAAAACCTTTTGTTGCGATACTTGGCGGTGCAAAAGTTTCTGGTAAAATAGGTGTTCTCGAAAACCTTGTTGATAAAGTAGACAAAGTGATAGTTGGCGGAGGTATGGCCTATACCTTCATAAAATCTATGGGATACGAAATAGGTGATTCTTTAGTCGAAGATGAAATGCTCGAGACAGCAGAAAGAATAAGGAGAAAACTTAAAGAAAGTGGAATAAAATTTTATCTTCCGGTAGATTGTGTAATTGCTCAGACTATAGCACCAGGAGCGGTCATAAAGATTGTACCCATCATTGAGATTCCAAAAGGATGGAAAGCCCTTGACATCGGACCTGCCTCTGTTAAGCTTTTTGTGGAGGCGATTCAGGATGCAAAAACCATCTTGTGGAATGGACCGATGGGCGTTTTTGAGGTCGATGCCTTTTCAAGAGGAACGTTTGAAATTGCACATGCTGTAGCAGATGCTTATGCGATGACTATCGTTGGAGGTGGAGATACTGATCTTGCTGTTCACAGAGCAGGTCTGAGCGATGTAATGTCTTTTATATCAACAGGCGGTGGCG
Source organism: uncultured Nitrospiraceae bacterium (assembly GCA_964404225.1). Classification (GTDB taxonomy): domain Bacteria; phylum Nitrospirota; class Thermodesulfovibrionia; order Thermodesulfovibrionales; family SM23-35; genus Kmv42. The sequence goes on along the minus strand of CAYOJI010000068.1, from coordinate 612 downwards.
CAACCTTACAATTGCTTGAAGGAAAAGAACTCCCTGGCATCGCTGTTCTCGCTGATCGGCAAGATTAGATAATAACGCTATTAAAATTTCAACTTTAACTGGATACCTTCTCGTATAATTTCGTATTACTAATACAAGAGACCTTATGAGGTAACTTTTTGTTCTCGTGAGACAGTATACCCCGTTTCATCTCTACAATAGAAGGACTTTTACATTCAAAATATTTTACCAAATAAGATGCTGCTACCTCAGGTTTTATAATGTCACCACACGTAAAGATATCCACAGCTGCATAGCCATACTCAGGCCACGTATGAATTGTAAGATGAGATTCTGCTATAACTATAACGCCACTTACACCGAAAGGATTAAATTCATGGAAGGAAACATCTACTATGGTTGCCCTTGCCTCCTTTGCAGCCGAAACCATAGCATTTCTGACTTTCTCGATACTTTTAAGAATATCAGGATTACAATCCTTCAATTCAACTAACAAATGGGTGCCTAAAGCATACAATTCTCTACCCCCCTTCGAAACTTTAAGATTTATTTTACTTAAGATAAAAAAAATACATCAAAAACTAAACACTTGTCAAGAAAAAAATGTTATAG
>CAYOJI010000067.1:0-11649 GCA_964404225.1 uncultured Nitrospiraceae bacterium | reverse complement strand
CCGCTCAAATACCGCCTCTGCCAATTACTCATGAATTTATGAATAAAGTGGGTTAGTTTTTAAATACCCTATCTATCTCTGTTGCTTATAGGCACAAAATTTGCAGAATAAAAATATAGACAGAATCTTTCTTTAAAATCAGCAAAAATTTTAACAAAATTAATATATTGAATTTTAAATGTTTAGAGGAGGTTAAAACATGAAAAGGTTTAAAAAATTACTTATCTTATTTTTTTTCGTAATAGGATCGATAGTTGTATTGTTTTACGGGTGCGGCGGTGGTGATGGTGACAGTGAGAAGGAAGATTCATCAAGTGGCAGAGTTGAACTATATGTGACAGATGATATATCTGATTATAAACAAGTAATGACTACAATAAATGATGTTCAGCTTATACATACAGGCACAGGAGCAAATTGTGATGTCCTTTCAGCACCTGTATCATTAGATATTACAGATCTCTCTTCAATACTCCAACTCGTTGATGTCTCAGAGTGTAATCCGAATAATTATAATAGGATACACATTGAGTTTGATAAGTCTGTTGAATTGATGAATAAAGATGGCTTAATGCCAACGTGTTCTTATACTCAATACAAAACCGATAATAATCAGCCGAATGTCCTATATTGCAATGAAACTACCTGCTTTATGGATATAAACGGAGCAGTGAATGTTTTTGCTAATCAAACTGAAAAATTAGCCCTCGATTTCGATCTAAAGGATTTTGATGTCTCGTACACTCCAACCTGTACAGTGACCATGAAGGTTTCCCCACTAAATTCATCTGGTATGATGCAAAAGAGGAATATGGGATATAGGGAATGTATTAGCGGAGGCATTTCGAATCTAAATATTAATGATAAAACCTTTCCAATGGTCAAAGGTAAAAAAACTTTCACCATTAATTACTCTCAAGTTCATCAACAAAACATTGACCATCTTCTGCAGTTTGCTATTGAAAATGACCTTAAAGTAAAGGTAGAAATTTCACAGATGGATGCAAACACATGTGTAGCATCTTCTATTCATATATTGATCGAGGGAACTATTTCAAATCTCAATACACATGAAAACAGTTTTAAACTAACTTTTAAAAATAATAATATGATAAATGTCACTTATAATGAGGCCCTTAATAAAAATTGTATCGAGGGGTCTTTATTTGATGGTGCATATATAGAGATAAAACTGTTTGGTTATGACAGTGTAAACAATTATTATCTTGCAAGTTGCATACAATTGAGGAGTTAAATTCATCAATCAAAGATTTATTGTAAAATTATTAAATAATGGAGTATGTCATATGGCCTGATACTATCGAAAAGGCAAAAGATATACAAAAAAAACTGAAAAAGCATGTAAGGATTGTTCCTCTCAAAAAAACACCGGTTTATATTGCAGGTGTTGACGCCGCTTTCTTCGATAAAAAAGCTATAGGTATCGTCTGTGTTTATAAATATCCAGAAATAGTTTTTTTAGAATTCGCGTTCAGCATGACAGATATCAACTTTCCATATGTGCCTGGATATTTATCATTTAGAGAAGGTCCTGTGATTATTAAGACATTGAAAAAACTCAAGATAGTTCCAGATGTAATAATTTTTGATGGGCAGGGAATTGCTCACCCAATGAATCTCGGCATAGCATCCCATATAGGCTTGATTATCAATAAACCTACCATAGGTTGTGCAAAAACAAAGTTGATAGGAGAATATGACGAACCCGGTCTTAAAAAAGGGGACTGGACCCCTTTAAACTACAAAAGTAAAATCGTTGGCGCTGTATTAAGGACAAGGAATAATGTCAAACCTATTTATGTTTCACCCGGACATTTAATCGACTTAAGCGACTCCCTTGAGATCGTTCTCAAATGCAGTGGAAAGTATAGAATGCCTGAGCCTTTAAGGAAAGCAGATATTTTATCAAAGGAAATTAAGAAAAATTATAAAAAAAATTATAAAACAATGTAGTTGAGCTGAACTTGTCATTGCTTCTTCGGCATCGGGTCAAATAAAAATAAATTAATATGTTAACATTTTACTCCTTATTTGTTATAATATTTTTAAATAAAAAATATAGAAAATAGAATAAGTAGGGAACGATATGAAATTTAGAAAATGTAAAATATGTGGCAATAAAACAAATCAAAAAAGTGTTTGTGCCCTCTGCGAAGCTGGAATTACACAAATGGAAGAAGAGTTAATGGATCTCCTCAAGAAAGATCAAAAGTGGGATTTCATAAAAAAATTCAATAAAAAAACATAAAACTCCTCTTTCTCTTCTATAAGTTTTGAGGCTGAAGAATCTATCCTGAATTCTTGGCGGGAGCGTGTGGGAATCGAACCCACCCTGCCCGTTTGTAACAGGCAACACTGGATTTGAAGTCCAGGAGGGACACCAGAACCCTATACACTCCCATTATGATATACTTTATAGAATAACACAGAAAGGGTTTTAAGTGAAATGAAGATTGAATATTATTCATTTGGCAATATTATAATAAACGGAGAAAGATATACGTCAGACGTAATTATTTATCCTAATAAGATTGATTCTTCCTGGTGGAGAAAAGAAGGTCATAAGCTTCAGATTGTTGATTTAAACGAGGTGATTAAGGCAAAACCTGAAATCCTTGTTGTAGGAACTGGCTATTCAGGTGTAATGGCTGTACCAAAAGAGACTATTTCTTATCTGGAATCTCAAGGAATCAAGGTTTATGTGGATAGGACATCGAAAGCTGTAGAGCTTTTTAATGATTTACAAAATACAGGGAAAAAAGTAATAGCTGCCTTACACCTAACGTGTTAAAAAATCAAATGTTTTAAAAAATCATCCCTTCCTAACGAGTAAAGAAGCGCGCTCTCTTTCGAGGACATTTAAAAAGGCTTTTGCTATCTCAGGATCAAATTGCGTGCCACTACACCTTTTTATTTCAGAAATAGCATATTCTATAGGTGGAGCAGGCCTATAAGGCCTATCTGATGTCATTGAGTCGAAGGCGTCTGCAACTGCTATTATTCTCGAAAGAAAGGGTATAGCCTCGCCTTCAAGCCCATCGGGATAGCCTTTTCCATCCATACGTTCGTGATGATGTCTGATTATGGGTAATATATCTTTAAGTTGAGTGATGGGGCGTAGGATTTCTTCACCTTTCACAGGATGAAGCTTTATAAGCTTAGTTTCTTCTTCAGAAAGTTTTTCGGGCTTGTCTAATATAATATCATATGTTCCAATCTTACCTATATCGTGAAGAAGTGAAGCGATCCTCAGCCTTTCAATATCTCTGGGATTTAAACCCATTTCTTTTGCAATTGATAAGGCGTAATTTGTAACACGTTCTGAGTGACCCTTTGTCCAATTGCTTTTTGCATCCATAGCATTTACAAAAGAATGAATAAGTCCGTTAAAAAGTTCCTGTAAATCTTTGTATGATGCATCTATCTCTTTAAGCATATTGAGGAATGCATTTTTACTATCAGATAGTCTTTTTTCCTTATCTTTTAGTTCTGAAATATCAACGAGTGAAAAAATAATATATTTTAATAGTTGACCTCTTTCATAAATGGGAGAAAGATAAAACATTAAATATCTTTTACTCTGCTCATGATAATACTCAAGAACTGTAGGAGCTCTTACTTCCCTTTCTTTGATTTTCTTGGTATTTTCTGACAATCCCTTGGCATCCATAAAAATTTCTGTAATGTTCTTATCTATTAACTCTCTAAAATTAATATTTAATAGGGAAGTTACATATCTATTCGCTCTTATTATGTTTAGATCAGCATCAAGAAGCATAACTCCGTAGGGCATCGAATCAAATGTCGTTCTCCATTCTTCTGCTGATTCTTTAAGTTTCTTTTCATAATTCTTTTTTTCTGAATCGTCTCTGACGATCGCTCTGCTTCTTAAAAAATTTCCATTCGAATCATAGATAGCAGTTGCATTTATAAGAACTGGGAGTAAAGAACCGTCCTTCCTTTTTACTTCATACTCTATATTTTCAACAAATCCTTTTTCTTTTAAAGTAGAGAAGTTTTCTTCAAATATCTTTTTAGCATCCTCATTAAGCAAATCTGTAAAATTGGTTTTCCCAACAATCTCCTCTCTTTTATAACCAAACATCTTTAACCATGTATCATTTACCTCAAGAATTATTCCATTAGGTCCTAAAGAATGATATCCATCAGGAGCATTTTGGTAAAGATCAAGGTATTTTCGTTCACTCTCCTGTAATGCCTGCTCCATTTTTTTATGTTTTGTAATATCTTCATACATTACCACTATACCCTTATCTTTCAATTCCTTACCTATTACAGAAGCACTTACCTTACAAATAATATCTTCACCATCTTTTTTACGACATGGAAATTCTGCGATGTGTGTCTTTTGTCTTTCAAGTATTGGATAGAAGATTTGAGCTATTTCTTTATATTCTTCGTCGCTTCTGTAAAGTATACGGGACTTTTTCCCAATCAATTCCTCGGGCTTCCATCCGAAAACCTTCTCAACCGCTTGATTAGCAAAAAAAATCACGCGTTCTTTTAGTCCTATAACAGCATGAGGTATAGTACTTAAAATTGATGATTCGATTTCTTCGAGTTGACGTAATAAATCCTCAGACTCTTTTCGGCTCGCTATCATTTTATTGGTAAGCTCCTTTAATGCTTCAATTAATTCTATCTTTGATGTCCCAGTGACCCTTGCTTCAAGATCCCCTTTTGCAACCCTTTGTAATACATCAAAATGTTCTGCAAGGGCTATTGCAAATTCATGTGATTGGTCGACCATTTCTCTTATATTCTCTGCTGTAAGATTTATAAGATGTTTTAATTTTTTTATCAATTCGAATTTTGAATCTTCCTCGATTCTTACAGTAGGGTCTCCTGAAGAAATCTTTTTTAAGGCCTCGAAAACCTCTGAAAGACTCACTGCAAGCTCAATATTTATCGATCCCAGTTCGTCTTCCAGTTCTTTAGCCGTATTCCTGAAAGCCTTAAATTGTTTATTAAAAGTCTTGAAAGTCTCCTTCAATGCCTTGTGATCCATATTTGCGATGACTACCTTACAACTACCGCACAACTGTATTTTTTCAATAAATTTCCCCTGAATCTCTTTACGACAGCGGGTCCCCGAGACCAACCAGCATCGAAGAGTTCTTGATTTATAGGCAGGGCAGTCTTTCTCTTGACATTTGAAAAATTCCCAACATCTTATTTTTTGGGAAACTATTGCTTTTTTTCTGCTCATATATTTTATCCTCATAATCTATTTATCGCTTAATAGTTTTTTTAATAGGGGAATCAACTCTGCACACATTTTATGCTTAGGCACAAAAGCAATAGCTCCTGCATTATTGGCAGAATTCATATAGTCAGGGGCATCATACATGGAAATAACTACTACTTTAGCTTGTGGGATTATTTCTTTAATCAGCCGAGTTGCTTCTATGCCATTCATCATAGGTAATTTTATATCCATTAACACAATTGCAGGTTTATTTTTTGAAGCTGCCTCTATTGCCTCTTCTGCATTATGTGCCTCCAAAAAAGTATAATCAGGGAAAAAGTTATTAAGCCATCTTTGTAACGAAAGCCGTAATGTATCGTGGTCATCCACTATTAAAATGCTCTTAGACACTTCCCTACTCTCCAAGAGATTACCTTTCACCAACTTCCCTCAAAAAGTTGATTAATTATTAATATTATATTATTACTCGTTTTGTAGTAAATGTCTGTCAGGAAAGTTTGACTTTTTTGAAAATTAATTAATTGGCACTTCTATAATAATTTTTGTTCCTTTATCTATTTCACTTTCGATAGAAAAATTTCCCCCAATAGATCGGGCCCTTTCTTGCATAGTAAAAAGTCCCCATCCTTTTTTATCCTTCTTCATCTTCAATTCAAACCCTTTGCCATCATCGGAAATAATAAGTAACAAAGAACCATTTTTTTCTTTCATTTGAATTGTAACCTTTTTTGCATAGGCATGTTTTGCTACATTGGTGAGGGCTTCCTGTGTTATACGAAACAAGGTCAATTCCTTTGTGCGAGACAATCTTTGTGACGGATTCTCTGCCTCTATAAATAAATCTATTCCCGTACGTTTCGAAAATTTCTCTCCATACCATCGAATTACGGATAGCAAACCATAATCATCCAGAACAGTGGGTCTTAACTCAGACATTACATCTCTCATATGTTCTGATGCTTGTTGTAATAATAAAATAGAGTCATCGAGTCTCGATACAAAAGATTCATCAGCTATCTCCGGGAGTTGTGAACGCATGATGTTCAGGTTAATAGCCAAGGCTGTCAAATCTTGGCCCACTCTATCATGAAGTTCATGTGCTAACTTTTGTTTTTCTGCCTCTTCTACTTCTGCAAGACGCATAGAAAGTTTGCTTATTTGTTCATATGATAGTTTTAATCTATCTTCTGCTTCTTTCCGCTCTGTTATATCCGTTAGGAAATTTAATGTTGCCGGTCTACCTTCCCAGAAAAATAACACGGCACTAATCTCGACCCATTTAACATTTCCTTTTTTATCAACAAGTCTGAATGAATATTTATCAGGTAACTTTTCTCCCCTTAATCTCCTTAAATAGTTATTAAAAACCCAATCCCTATCATCCGGGTGTAAAAAGTGGGTAAAAGGCACTGAAGTCAATTCCTTAAATGAATAGCCAGTAATTTTAACAGCCATGGGATTAACAAATTTCAAAAAACCGTTCTGCGCCACGACGATAGCCTCGTTAGCATTGCCAACGATGGATCGATATTTTTCTTCTGATTCCTTTAATGCCTCTTCTGCCCTTTTACGGTCAGTTATATCCCTTCCAATTGATTGAAATTCAATGACATTTTGATTTCTATCGAATAATGCCCTGTTCGTCCAGCTTTGCCAACAAATCTTTCCCTCGGGATTTAGTACACGATATTCGATTGAAGAAACAGGATTATCATAACTAATAAATGAAAGATGTTTTGTAACCATCTCCCTATCTTCTTCATAGATGAAAGGCAGGAAACTCCAGCCTATTATCTGTTCTGGTTCTTTATTAAAATAGCGGCAAAACGCCTTATTAACAAAAGTTAATATGTTATTTGGAAGAAAACAGCAAATAAGTTCTGTTTGATAATCTTCAACAATAGAGCGGTACTTTTGTTCAGCTTCCCTTAATCTCCGAACATTCATCGCACGAGATATCACGGGAGAAAGGATTTTCCAATCAATAGGTTTTAAAATATAATCAAATGCCCCTATTTTCATAGCTTCTATCGCTGTCTTAATTGTCCCCTGCCCAGTAATAATTATTCCAACAAGTAAAGGATCTATTTCGAAAGCGGATTGAAGCAATTGGATTCCATCCATCTCTGGCATCACAAGATCAGTTAATAATAAATCAAATTTTTGGTTTTTAAGGGCATCGAGTGCTTGTTCTGCAGATGTAGTAATAACTACATTATATCCCCATTCTGCAATAAACTGGGATAAGGGGTTCAGGACATCAAGTTCATCATCAACAACTAAAACATTACCGTTTTTAGGCAGATTCATCTCCGGAAAATTCATTAACTCTAAAAATGCAATTCGGTTTAATCAGTCTTTTTATATCTCTCCAATTCTTTTTTTATCTCTTCCATCTGCTTTTTTAATTCTATCATCCTGAGTTCTCGGTCTACAGCTATCCCATAAAAGTCCTCGAGTTCCTTTATACGCTTTTTAAGTTCTTTTTCCATCTTCCTCTTTTCGGTTACATCAACACCTGTTGCAAGAATACAATTCCTTTTATCTATCAACTTAGGAAAGATCGAATATCTCCATTCAATGATTCGTTCTTCTCCAGATTTAGTTATCCACGGAATTTCGAAATAATTATGCGTACCTAAAGAAGAACTTGCGAGATTTTTCTTAACCTCGGGAACCCACTCTTTTGGTATAAAAAGTTCTGTAATCATCTTACCAATAACCTCTTCTCTATTATATCCTGTCAAAATCTCGCTTGCCTTATTGAACATCATTATCCGACCATCGAAGTCCATAATTATAATAACCATAGAGATTATAGTTTCGAGAATTAACTCGAGATTCCTCTGACTTTCTTCTAAATCCCGCAAGGCTTTTTTATAGGCTGTTATATCAAGTAATGATGCGACTCTCTTTTTAGTCCAAGGTATCAAGCTGATGGTTAAAAGGATATGCTTCAAGTTATTTTCCTTATCGATTAAACGGAACTCGTATTTGGAAGGGCTAATATTGGGATCTTTATTTTTCAGGAGGTAATATTGCTTTATCTTCTCAAGGTCTTCTTCAAAAACGAACTCTGTCCATTTTCTCTTCCCCTCTATTTCTTCTTTTGAATAACCTGATAGTCTTTCAAACTCAGTATTAGCAAGAGAAATAGTCATATCATCCTCGAATATTATTGTTGCTGCTCCTGTATTTTCAAAGATAGTTCTGTATAATTTTTCAGAAATCTTTAAAGCCTCAATAGCAATTTTTCTTTCCCGACGGATTTCTGCTTCTCGCAACTCTCTATCTATTACTGGGACAAGTCTTGATAAATTCTCCTTAGTAATGTAATCATGGGCTCCTGCCTTCATCGCTTCAACCACCATTTCCTCACCAATTGCTTCTGAAACAAATATAAAGGGTATATCAAAACCCTTCTCTTTTAAGACCTTTAATGCATCTAATCCATTGAAGCTGGGCAATTTAAAATCAGAGATAATAATATCCCATTCCTGTCTATCAAGTGCTTCTGTCATAGCCGAAGATGTATCTACAATCTCGAAAACAGGTTCATAGCCTCCTTTCTTGACTTCTTCAATCATTAGTAATGCATTTTCTTCTGAATCTTCGACTATTAAAATCTTTAAAGGATATTTCATACCTCAAATTTAAAGGAACCCTTATTGATACAAAGCTCCTCTAATGCCTTTTACAAGGTCGTTTATTTCTTTCTCCCTAACAGTTCGCACATCGATAATAAGGTTGTCATCCTTTATTCTTGAAATGATCGGAGGGGTTCCTTTCCTTAGTCTTTCTTCTAATTCATTTACAGATAATCTTTCTGAATGAATTGATACCACATAGGTTGGTAAATCTATCTCTGGGAGAGCCCCACCGCCTGCCCTTGAAGTATCAGCAGATACTTTGATTTGGACCTCTGATATTTCTTTACTCAATTTTTTTGCAATGATGTATGCCTTCTTTTTTAGCTCTTGCGGTTTCTGAAATATTAATTTAAGAGTAGGTATGTTTTTAATAGCCATTTCCGCATCGATATAATCCATTAATGTAGCCTCGAGTCCTGCAAGTGTCATCTTATCTATCCTCACAGCTCTTGTAATAGGATTTCGTTGAATCCTCTCTATATACTCTTTTTTACCAACTATCAAACCGCCCTGCGGTCCGCCAAGTAACTTATCACCACTGAATGTGGCCAAATCAACCCCTACCTTTATAATCTCCTGAACAGAAGGTTCGATATGAATACCGAATGGTTTTAAATCAATAAGACAGCCGCTACCTAAGTCAAACATTATAGGTATTTTATACTTCCTTCCAAGATTCACGAGTTCTTCTATTGTAACCTCGTCCGAAAAACCGATAATCCTATAATTGGATTTATGAACCTTAAGGATTAAGGCTGTATCATCATTGATTGCTTCTTCATAATCATAAAGACGGGTCTTATTAGTTGTACCAACTTCGCGAAGAATTGCACCACTGGATCTCATAACATCAGGAATTCTGAAAGAACCCCCTATTTCCACCAATTCACCGCGAGAAACGATTACTTCCCGATCTTTTGAGAGTGTATTTAAGCAAAGTAATACAGCAGCAGCATTATTATTCACAACAAGTGCATCTTCTGCGCCTGTAACCTCTCTGAGTATCCTCTTAATATGGACATACCTTTTTCCTCTTCGGCCTTCTTCGATATCATATTCGAGGTTTGAATAATTTTCTGAAATACGTTTGATATTCTCTATTGCTCTTTCTGAAAGTAAAGAACGTCCAAGATTAGTATGGATAACAATCCCTGTAGCATTTATAAGTGGTTTAAGGCTATACGAAGAAAGTCTGCGAATATTATTTTCTATATCTGCAAAAAGAACTTCTTCTGAAATATCAATAGATGAGCCTTCGAGGATACTTTTCCTCCTTTTATCGATGGCATCTCTTATCCCCTGAAGGACAAATCTTCTTGGATAAGTTTTTAACCATTCTATGCCCTGATTACTCTTAAGGATTTCGTCTACCGAAGGTAAGGTGGAAAGTAATTTCTGTTTTTCTTGCATGGTTATTTTCTACCATATAATTTAGATAAGGTCAATTAAAATAATACAGATGTTGCGGAAAATTTATCTTTTGTTCCTTTAGTCAAAAAACCCATGACCATTAAGTTTTCGGCGAAGTTCTTTCGTTCCTTTTGTATAAATCTTCTGAAATCGCGCTTTATATAAATTATTAGCTTTTTCAATCGAAAGAAGTTTCGAATTTACATCTGCTCTGTTGAAATGGTCTATTAATTCATATATCACCTCTTTATCTTTTATGTTAACTTCAAAATTCTCTGTTAAACTACCTCCCTTTTCAATCTGGGACAAGAGATTCACAGGGATGAGATAAAGAGCCTTTGCTGCTTCCATTAGATATTGCTCGTTTAGGGGTATCCCGAATTCGTGGCAGAAAAATATCGCTCTTATAATCCTCTGAATATAAAAGCCTGCGGGGATTTCTGTAATAAGTCCAGCAGTCGCTTGTAAATCTTTAAGGCAAGATGAGAGCGTCACATACTTTATAACTTTTTCATTTAATATTGACTTAATCACTATCCCTTCCCTATTTTCTTTGTTTAATTGAAGAACAATCTCTTTAACTTTATCTATTTCATCTGAACTAAATGGTCCCCATCTTCTTACTTGAGGTATTTTATATTTTTCAAGAATTTCATATCTCTCCTCAACCGAAAGAATCTTGCTGGTATTATCAAATATATCAAATGCAAAAAACGCTATATCGTCTTTTATATAAGGGACATCTTCTATATTATAAGGATTCCCCGGACCCACAACCTCCCCGCCGATTGTAAAGCCTATATTCTCCTTAAAAAAATTTAGATCAATAAATTCGGATATTCTGTTTGTAGTAAAAGGACAAACAAACCCTCCCCTTGTAAAGGTTAGAAGCTTGCCGTCTATCATAACAATTCTGACATTATAGCCATCCATTTTTTCTTCTACATAGAACCTTTCTTTTTTGAAATAACGATTTATTCCGTTCTTAAGAGATAGAATCCTCATTATTCTCCTGTAGCCCGGGATGGATGCATCTTCATAAAAAATAGTTCCTCTGGGATACCTTTTTTTGAAGTCTGAAGCTAACCTCACAAAATTGAAACTTTTATAATGATCAATTTGTAAAAGTTTCTTCTTTTTTAAAAGGTCTATCTCTTCATCGGAAAAATACTTTTTTAAGAATGAAGGGAAACCTATTTTCATATTATTTATCAAAAAGAAATTACAAATAAATTTAATCTTTAAATTTTAAATCATATTAAATTACTTTTAAAGGGTATATATTTTAAAGTTAGCATCACCTTTTCCGTGATAGGTCACGCAGCATATCTAACAAAC
>CAYOJI010000066.1:6079-11925 GCA_964404225.1 uncultured Nitrospiraceae bacterium | reverse complement strand
TTTTTTATTCATCACGGAATTGGTGATGCTTCCTTCATTTCTTCTGAAAGAAAATATTCCAAGTTATTTGATTTGAATAAAGCGTGTAAAGAGATTAGAGCAAATATTCTGCAAGATTAATCTTATATTTATTAGGATCAAGGGTTTTTATAATAGTTCTATAGTAATTACCGCTTGCATCTTTTTCTGTCAGGTCAACAACCGGACCTTGAACCCTCTGTCCATTTCTATCAATTATAATGAGAACGCGAGGTCTTTCAGCAAATAATACATTGCTCTCGTAAACAAGACCAAGTTCCTTTGTATCAAGCATTACAAGGGTACCGATGGGAAAAACACCCACCATATTTATAAAAAATTTAAATAATAATGGATCGAGCTGTGTGCCTGCCCTCTCCATCATGATACTGAGTGCTTTATCAGGAGCAAGCGGAATCCTCGAATAAACCCTTGATGAGGTCATAGCATCATATTGATCTGCAAGGCTAACAATCCTCGAAAAAAAATCTAACTCCGTATATCTTCTAATCTTTGGGTATCCTGAAAAGTCATAGTTTAGATGGTGTTCAAAGGCAACAATCGATGCCCTTATAGAGGACGAATCTAATCCCTTCAATCTCAATATAGCTTTTAAGCCCCATACAGGGTGTTTTTTTATAAGCTTCCATTCATCTTCGGTAAAATTAGTTGCTTTATTTAAGATTTCACTGGGAATTTCTATTTTACCTATATCATGAAAAAGTGCCACAAGTCCCAATTCAGTAAGCATCTTTTTACTTAATCCTAATCTTTGTCCTAATGCTATAGAAAGGATACTGACATTTACTGAATGGTGATAAGTATATTCATCGTACTCCTTAATCGCTGTCATACCAAGAAGAAGCTTCTCCTCTTCGAGGATCTGATCCACCATTGTTTCAACAATCCTTTTAGCTTTCTTAATATTAACCTTCTCCCCTGCCTTTATCTTCTTCATTACACCTTTGGAGTAAGATACTGCATTAAAATATATCTTTTTAATTATTTTTCTTGTATCAATCTCGCTTCCCTCTTTGATTTTTTTCAATCTATCTATCTCTATGTGTTTCGACTCAGAAATAGCATCTAAAATCGTTTCATAGGGTTCATCCGAAAAACCTGCTGATATAAATGCCTTAAGGAACAATTGCATTTCTTTGTAATCGATAGGACCTTTAAAAATTATACTGCCGAGCTCTCTTTTCCTTAATTCCCTTATAATAAAGTCGAAGTTGAGAAGATATTCGAGTGCATAGCGGACTCTCACATCGTTTATATAAAAAAATTCACCGATGAGATCTATTTTTAATTTCTCTTCAGATTTTATTAATGGATTAAGTAATACTAAAAATTTTTCAATTGCTATTGTTACAGCAATATTGGAAGGATCATGGATCTGGGCAGTCCTGAGAATAACAGATAACTGATTTATAATGTCCTGAGAGCTTTTTCGGATTTCTTTATCCTCGTTAATGTCCATACTCAAGTCTTTTAATAGCTGCGTTTGAAAATTCTTTTAAGAGTTTGTTTTTTGAATCTTTAATTTTATACAAAATAGGAATAGCATCTCTATTACCAAGAAGCCCTAATCCGAAAGCTGCGCAAGCCCTGTTTTCGTCATTTTTCATTCTTCCAAAAAATGTCTTCTTTTTTAATATCTTTATCAAAAAATCAAACACCTCTTGATCTTTCCATCTCGAAAGTACTTCAAAGAATTCTTTCTTTTCTTCGAAATCCTTTTCCTTAAAATTTTTATGAGAAACCTCTTCAAGCATTATCTTCTTAGCAGCATCTGATCCAACATTTCCTAAAGCCTTTGCAGCAGCAATTCTAACATGCATGTCTGCATCAGTAAGAGCCTCTTTTAGGGTTTGTATTACCGAATGTCCCCCTAACTCTCCCAGCGATTTAATTACTTCTTTTCTTACTCTAATATCGCTATGCTTTACTGTTTTTAAAAGATACTCTATTGCTCGTTTATCTGCTATCTTCCTCAAGACATAGATTATATTTCTGACTACATACCATCTGCTGTCCTCCAGACCTTTGGAAAGCGCAGTAATATCTTTTTTACCAAGAATAATAAGTGCTTCTATCAGACTTTTTCTTGCGCGTATAGTTTTTAATTCACCAAGAAATTTTATAAGTGGCGGAATAGCATTTTTATCAAGAAACTCTATAAACTCCTCTAAGGTTTTTGCTTCTATTTCGATACCACTTTCGAGAATTTCTGCAAATAGGCTCAATGCTTCTTCTGTCCCAACATACAGAAAAAGCATGTTCAGATATTTTTTCCGATCTTCATCTAATAATGGATCATTCATTATTTCTCGGGCTTTCTTTAGGATGTTTAAAGTTGTCAAAAAATCACCATGTTTCATTAAAAAAATGATTATATCTTTAAGAAATACAAATATGTCTTCTATGTCACTCTTATTTTCTGCTTGATAAATAAGCTCGAATAAAATAGTAGCTAATTTTTCTGTTTTGTCAGCCGAGTCTTTTTCTAATTCCTTCACGAGAAACTGCAGATCCTTTTCGGTTAAAGGAACAATTGAAATACCTTTTACTTCCTCCTCTTTAAAGCCTTCTATATATGCCCTCATTAGATCATCAATTTGTGTTCCCTTCTCCTTAACTTTTTTTTCAGCAATGATTGAATAATCTTCCTCGTCAATGTCAACTAAGAATGCTTCATCAACAACATATTGAATATTTTTGAAATCTCTTTCCCACAGCAATGTTACAACATCATCATCTATTACTTCCCTGTCAAAATCCAAAGCAATAATCCTCAAAAATTCCTCAAGTTCTTCCCTAAGTAACCCGTTTTTAAATGTCAACTCTCTTAATCCATCTTTAAAGAAGAAAAGTGCAAAATTATCTTCTTTTTCAGGATTAAAATATATCTGTTCTGAATCATATAATATGCTATTTTGATTAATCTTTAGAGACAAACTATCTTTATATGTAAAGAAGGTCTTAAACCTATTATAAGTATCATCTAATGTTTTTATATAAACAGGATTATTTTGAGGATACATCCTAAAGGTTTTTTTTGCCTTTAAAAGGTTTTGGAGGATATCTCTCGCTTCTTTAATTTCTTCGGACTGATCCATCATAAATTAAAAATTATCATAGTAATAAAATAGAGTCAAACATCAGATTAATATAATTCTCCTTTCCCTTGCAAAATTTTTAATTATCATAGCTGAAGAATTGAGCCTCTGTAATCTTGTATTTCTCCATCTTATTGCTTGAGGGTCTCCTTGGGGAAACTTTTCTGACCTGATCTCAACCTGAACCTTCATTATTTCATGGTAAAGTCCTTTTACCGCCTCACTATCAAGAGACTTTAAAAAAATAGGATTCGCAACTACATAGCCTTCAGCAATATCATAGGCAATGGCTTTTAAGCTTTTTCCACGTATAGTAGGCATTATAGAACCTCTCTTTTAACAAATATTTTAGATACTATAATACCTACTTCATATAAAATAATCATTGGTATCGCCATTAAAGTTTGGTTAAAAACATCTGGTGTAGGTGTAAGAATAGCAGCTGCAATGAATGCAAGTAAAATTGCATATTTTCTATATTTCGAAAGTGTAGCAGGCGTTACAAAACCCATTCGAGTGAAAAATAATATTATTATAGGTAACTCAAAAACAAGACCAAAGGCAAGGATAAACTTCAAACAGAAATCAGCATATCGCCCAACAGAAAGCATTGGCATCATGTAGTCGCCAATCTTATATGTAAGAAGAAAACGCAGTGCAAAAGGTAATACTACAAAAAAACAAAATGCTGACCCTACTAAAAAAAGTCCTGTTGCGACAATAACAAAGGGGAGTACATATTTTTTTTCATGTTTATGAAGTCCTGGAGAAACAAAACTCCATATCTGTTGGAATAATATAGGTAAAGTTATTATTATTGCGGCAACAAGGGCAACCTTCATATTTATCCAAAATCCCTCGGCAGGCGAGAGGAATATAAGTTTTGTATTTTGAAGGACATCTTGATAAACAAAATGCAAATTCATACTCTTTAATGAGATAGATAGATGATATCTAAGAGGAAACATTAGAAATTTAAAAATATATTCTGAATAATGAAACGAAATAAAAAACCCTATAAATAAGGCAACCAATGATACAATAATCTTTTTCCTTAACTCTCCGAGATGTTCTAAAAAAGACATCGTCTTTGGGTCTGACACTATATCCTCCAGCCAAATATTAAATACAAAATTGATAAATTAAATATTAAAAAGGATTGTTTTTGAGGGTTTGTTTTTCTAATGCCTTTTTTGATCATCCTCTAATGTCTTACTCAACTCTTCTGTTTCAGATTCGACTTCTTTTTGGACGTCCTTCAAAGTTCTGTCAATAGTTTTCTCTGCCTGTTTAACATCGAATTCTAACTGTTTCTTAGTATCTTTCACTGTTTCTCGGATGTCAGATGTGGCCTCTTCAAATTCGGTCTCTACCTGTTCCTTTACATCTTGTAAAGCCCTTTTTAATTCGCCTAATCCCTTTCCGATAGCCCTACCTAATTCAGGAAGTTTTTTTGGACCGAAAACAAGCAGAGCAACAATAAAAATAACTATCAATTCAGGCATACCTATATCAAACATTAACTATCTACTCCTCTTCAATAACATGTTCAATCCTTTTCTTTTCAACTGGTGTTAAAAAAGTCACTGTAAACATCGCCCTTGTTTCTGGATTTCTATTTTTAAAATCAAAACCGGCACCAAAAGTAGTATAAATAAAATCTGTAGTTTTTATCCTATAACCTAATCTTCCCTCGATCAAATCAATCTTTCCTGTCTCATGACCCTTTTTTATGATTAATTCGGCGAGGATTTTAAAATTACGTGCAGCAGAAAAGTCTAACCCTGTTGAAAAGGATATCTCTTTTTTCAAATCACTATTCCCAGGATTGTTATAGAACAAGTTCATGTGTCCATTCAGAGGTCCAACTCTTTTGCTAACAATTAAGCCTATTCCATATCTTCCGTCAGTACTTAATTCATCACGACCAGACGGTAGAGAGGCGCTTAATATGTAAGCCAATGAAGGCCCATATTTCCCTTCTTCGAAAAATCTATGTTTATAACCAATAGCAAAATCTTCAAACCCATCTACATAATCCGCTCCAAAGACATATGGAATGGTTATGTTTAGCTCGATATTATTTGTAATACCATATGCAGTTTTAAATATAAATCTGTAAAAGTCCGGATCTACTGATATCTCTGCTGAAGTCGAAAAAGAAACCTTACCCTTTGGAATACTCTCTGCACTAAACGTAGAAAAAACGCCGTAAGGATCAACTGGTTGAAGACCCTTTATTTCAAAGCCGTAAGAACTTCGAGATAAAATGATGAATAAAAAAATGATGAATAAAAAAAGAAATAGTAATCCTTTTTTCATTCCTAAAAAATAGCAGAAAGAACTGAAGGGTGTCAAATATTTAGGAAAGATAAACTAAATTAAAACATCAGGAAGCATTGACAAAGTTTCACATAGAAAAATATAATTAATTAAAATTTTAATTAAAAAGGGTGATAAGAGGAGGATCTTATGTCAGAAAGCGTTATCGAGGTAACCACTTCTACGTGGGATGATGAAGTAATAAATGCTAAAGGTCTTGTTATGATTGACTTTTGGGCTGCTTGGTGTGGTCCTTGTCGAATGATTTCTCCAACCGTTGAGGAACTTGCAAAAGAATATAGTGGTAAGATTAAGGTTATGAAACTAAATACAGATGAAAATGCGGAGATCGCAACGAGGTATAAAATTATGGGAATTCCTACAATA
>CAYOJI010000066.1:5578-6069 GCA_964404225.1 uncultured Nitrospiraceae bacterium | reverse complement strand
TTAAGGCAAAGATTGAATCATTCCTTAAAACATAAATTTTCTTATTAATTTAATTACTTTTTATAGAAAAAATGTTTGAATCACTCACCGAAAAATTAGAATCCATATTTAAAAGATTAAAAGGTAAAGGTCTTTTAAAAGAAGAGGACGTTGAAATTGCCTTAAAAGAAATCAGGCTTGCCCTTTTAGAGGCTGATGTTAATTTTAAGGTTGTAAAAGATTTTGTTCAAAAGATTAAAGAGAAAGCTATTGGTAAAGAAGTATTGGAAAGCCTGACACCCGGTCAACAAGTTATAAAAATAGTAAATGAAGAACTTTGCGAACTTCTGGGAAAAAGAAATATTAAAATTCAACTTTCACCGAACCCCCCAACCATTATCATGATGGTAGGGTTGCACGGTTCTGGAAAAACTACAACTGCTGCAAAGTTAGCACGAATATTCAAAAAGGATGGCAGAAGACCAATGCTTGTGGCAGCAGACCTTCAAAGA
>CAYOJI010000066.1:1821-5568 GCA_964404225.1 uncultured Nitrospiraceae bacterium | reverse complement strand
CAGCTGCTATTGATCAACTCATTGTCCTTGGGTCACAAATTGATGTGCCTGTATTTTATTCAAAAGATATAAGAGACCCTGTAAGCCTCTGTATTGAATCCGTCAAAAAATCAAAGATCGACGCACGAGACATTCTGATTCTTGACACAGCAGGAAGGCTACATATTGATGAGACATTAATGACAGAACTCAAAAAGATAAAAGAGAGCATATCACCAAAAGAGGTCTTGCTTGTGGCTGATGCAATGACAGGTCAAGACGCAGTAAATATAGCCAAAAATTTTGAGGAACAAATAGGGATCGACGGTATAATACTTACAAAGATGGACGGAGATGCAAGGGGAGGGGCTGCACTTTCGATAGTTTCTGTAACAGGTAAACCTATAAAGTTTATCGGCGTCGGAGAAAAATTAGACATGCTCGAACCATTCTATCCTGAGAGGATTGCCTCAAGGATACTTGGTATGGGCGATGTCCTAAGTTTGATAGAAAAAGCACAAAAATCATTTGATCAGAAAGAGGCTGAAAAACTCCAAAAAGCAATTATAGAAGAAAAATTTACATTTGATGATTTAAAAGAACAAATAGTAAAAATGCGCAATATGGGACCACTGGAAAATATACTAAGTATGATCCCCGGCTTTAATAAAATAAAAAATTTGAATATTGATGAAAAAGAATTAATTAAAGTAGAAGCTATAATAAACTCAATGACAAAAAAAGAAAGAAAGGATTATACTATTATCAATGGCAGTAGACGCAGAAGAATTGCTATGGGAAGTGGGACTACGGTCGCGGATGTTAATAGGGTAATAAAACAATATGTTGAAATGAAAAAGATGCTAAAGATGTTTAAAGGCAAAAAAGGTTTTAAATTGCCTAAAATCCTTCCTTTTTAGTCGAGGTTATCTTATAAAGTCAATATTTATGACTTTTCGATTAATAAAATTTGAAAATATAGATTATATCCTTCTCGACATGGATGGAACACTTCTTGATAAATACTTCGATGATTACTTTTGGGAACACCTCGTGCCTCAAAAGTATGCTGAAAAATATAATATTACATTTGGCAAAGCTAAAAAAGATTTAATAAAAAAGTATAAGATACACGAGGGAACTCTAAACTGGACTGATGTGGATTTTTGGTCAAGAGAACTTAAATTAGATATCCCAGCTTTAAAGGAACAGATAAAACATCTTATAGAGGTTCATCCAAATGTAGAGGATTTTTTGAAGATGCTAAAAGCTAAAGATAAAAAGGTGTTTCTCGTAACAGATGCCCATTATAAATCAATAGAACTTAAATTAAAAAAAACTCAAATCGGCAAATATTTCGATAAAGTTTTATCCTGTTTTGATATTGGTTTTCCTAAAGAAAGTATCAAATTTTGGAAAGAGGCTGAAAAAAGATTGGGGTTCGATAAAAAAAGAACCCTTTTTATTGACGATACAGAGAAAATTCTAAAAACCGCAAAACAGTATGGCATTAGATATCTCATTTTTAAAGCCCGTGCAAACTCAAAAAATCATCCTAAAAAGTCAAAAGAATTTTTACATATTTTAGATTTTAACGAATTAAAATGAAATCATCTGAACTTTTTATAAAATGCCTTGAGGCAGAGAATGTCGATTACATTTTCGGTATACCCGGTGAAGAAAATATAGATCTCCTAAAGGCGCTAACAACTTCCAGTATTAAATTTATACTCACACACGACGAACGAGGAGCTGCTTTTATGGCTAATACTTATGGTAGGCTTTCTGGAAAACCCGGTGTGTGCATTTCGACATTAGGACCGGGTGCTACAAATCTTATAACCGGCGTTGCAGATGCCTTTCTTGATTATTCACCTATGGTAGCGATATCGGGACAGATAGAACTTTCTAAAATTCATAAAGAATCACACCAATATATAGATATCCTTTCAACTTTTAAACCTATTACAAAATGGAATGCAAGGATAGAAATTCCTGATAGTATACCTGAAGTAGTAAGAAAGGCATTCAAAGTTGCTTCAACCGAAAAAACCGGGCCAACATTCATTGAATTTCCTGAAGATATTGCCTCGATGCAAACAAAGGCAATTCCTCTTATTCCTGAAAAAATTCGATATCCTGAACCAACAGAAGATATGCTCCTACAAGCTGCCTCAATAATAAGAAACTCTCGCTTTCCTATCATCATTGTAGGTGGAGGCGTAAATAGAAGTAGGGCTACTACAGAATTGAGAAGATTTATATCAAAGACTAAAATAGGCACTGCTACGACTTTTATGGGAATAGGTGCATTACCTGCAGATGATGAATGTTATATTTCTACAATTGGGTTACAATCTAATGACTATATACTATGTGGTCTTAATAAAGCTGACCTTATTATTGCTATAGGTTATGATCCTGTAGAATTTGATCCAGGATATTGGAATCCTGACGGCAAAAAAAGTGTAATTCATATCAATTTTACACCTGCTGAACCAAACTCGCATTACTCAGCGTTTGAGCTCGTTGGAGATATTAAAAACACATTATCTTTGCTCGCAGACAAGATAAATTTTTCTAAAGATATTTCTTACTACCACAAACTTAAGCTTTTCGCCGAGCATGCCCTTCATTTTTCATCAAAGGGTTTTCCTCTGAAACCCTTTAGGATAATAAAAGAAATAAGACGGGTATTAAATAGAAATGATATCCTAGTTAGTGATGTTGGGGCACATAAAATTTGGATAGCAAGATTTTATCCTGCATATGAGGGGAATACCGTGATTATATCCAACGGATTTGCTTCGATGGGATTTGGGATACCCGCTGCAATATCAGCAAAACTTTTATATCCAAATAAAAATGTCATAGCAGTAGTTGGAGATGGTGGTTTCCTTATGTCTGTTTGTGAAATTAATACTGCTGTGAGACTTAACCTCAATTTTGTTTGCATAGTTTTCAATGACGGTGGATATGGTCTTATAGAATGGAAAGAAAGACTGAAGTATAATAGTGATTTTTTTGTAAAATTTAATCCCCCTGATTTTGTAAAGCTTGCTGAAGCATTCGGTGCAAAGGGGTACAAAATAACATCAGAGGATGAACTTTATCCAGCTATAAAAGATGCTCTGATACAAAAAGTACCCTCGATCATTGATTGTCCCGTTGACTATTCCGAGAATATTAAACTATCGGACAAACTCGGTAAAATCATTTGTCCTATGTAACAAATTTATAGTTGCTAATCTTATATAAAAATACCTAAAATATCTACTTATGAAAACCGTCTGCCCTATTGAGCTAATAAAAGAACCTAAAGTAGCTTATTTTTCAATGGAGATAGGAATCCGTAACGATATCCCTACATATAGCGGAGGTCTTGGCGTTCTTGCAGGTGACACAATAAGGACAGCCGCTGACCTTAAACTTCCAATGGTTGCTGTAACAATCATTAGTAAAAAAGGTTATTTTAAACAAGAATTGGATGAAAATGGAAGGCAAAAAGAGATACCCATTTCGTGGGATCCATCTCAATATATGTACCTTTT
Organism: uncultured Nitrospiraceae bacterium; assembly: GCA_964404225.1. Classification (GTDB taxonomy): domain Bacteria; phylum Nitrospirota; class Thermodesulfovibrionia; order Thermodesulfovibrionales; family SM23-35; genus Kmv42. The sequence continues at coordinate 2,038 of CAYOJI010000066.1, read as the reverse complement.
ACCAACAAAAGTCACTGTTCAGATTGAAGGACGTGATGTAGTAGTTCAAGCATGGCAATATAATGTAAAAAGTCTCACAAGTGGTTATGTTCCTATCTTTTTCCTTGATACAGATGTAGATGATAATATTCCAGAAGATAGAGAGATCACCCATTATCTTTATGGAGGTGATTTGGCTTATAGGTTAAAACAAGAGATAGTGCTTGGTATAGGTGGC
>CAYOJI010000066.1:0-1811 GCA_964404225.1 uncultured Nitrospiraceae bacterium | reverse complement strand
GTAAGGATGTTACACGAACTTGGTTTTGAAATAAAAAAGTATCATATGAATGAAGGTCATTCGAGCCTTCTCACGATCGAGTTACTTAATAGATTTAAAAAACCGATTGAAGATGTATGGGATGAAAGGCTAGTTTGGGACATAGATAAGGTAAGAGACCATTGTGTATTTACAACCCATACACCTGTTGAAGCTGGTCATGATAAAATTCCTTATGAGATAGTGCAAAAAATATTAGGGGAACCCATACCCATAAATATTTTGAAAGAACTTGGAGGAAAAGATAACCTTAATATGACCCGTCTTGGTCTTAATCTTAGCGAATTTATTAACGGCGTAGCAAAAAAACATGGTGAAGTTTCAAGAAATATGTTCCCAGGATACGAAATCAGTGCGATAACAAATGGTGTCCATTCATTTACTTGGACATGCGATAGTTTTAAAAAACTTTTTGATAAATATCTTCCCGGCTGGGCTAACGAACCTGAGTTATTTGTAAGGGTTGACCGCATACCAGAAGAAGAAATATGGACTACCCATATGGAAGCAAAAAAATTACTTTTGAAATATGTAAAGGAAAGTGCAGGTATAGAAATGGACCCTGATATTCTTACCATCGGATTTGCTCGACGAGCAACTGCCTATAAGCGGGCTGACCTCATCTTTAACGATGTAGAAAGACTTGAAAAGATTGGAACTGGGAAAATCCAGATTCTATATGCGGGTAAAGCTCATCCTAAAGATGAAGCAGGCAAAAAATTAATAGAAAAGGTTTTTGCAATAAAAAATAGATTAAAAGACAAGATCAAGATGGCTTATTTAAGTAATTATGATATGGACATAGCACTCAAAATGGTCTCAGGGGTCGATTTATGGCTCAATACACCTTTAAGACCCTACGAGGCTTCGGGTACCAGCGGGATGAAGGCTGCACACAATGGAGTTCTAAACTTCAGTGTTCTTGATGGATGGTGGATAGAAGGTCATATAGAGGGAGTAACAGGTTGGTCCATAGGTCCAACGCCTTCGGAGACATTACCTGTCGAGAATATGGACACCATAGATGCCCATGACTTATATGATAAGCTGGAAAATATAATTATTCCCCTTTTTTATAATGATAGACGCTCTTGGATAAAAATGATGCAAAATGCTATAGGTAAAAATGCGTATTATTTTAATAGTCATCGTATGATGCGACGATATGTAACAGAAGCCTATATAAGATAAATTTTTTATTAATTAAAAAATTTCAATATTTAGTTTCAATCATAGTTCTGCTACTTTCTCAGAAGTCAAATAGCCAAGCCTCTAAGAAAACTCAAGAAGATACTCGGTTTCAGCAAGAGACCCCACTGCAATATCTATGAAACGAGAAAACTCTGCCTTGCTTTTACGGCCATAGCCTTCAACAATGTTGACAGCAACAGAAAGAGCAGACCTCCTAATCTGAGATGTTATGCCAAATATCTCACTTTTGGGGAAATCTTTTGTGGTTTTGTAAATCTCAAAAGCAAGCGAATCAGCCTTCTGCCAGACAATAAGATTTTTGTAGTTTTGCATGAAGGATTATAACAGAACCCATCAGACTACTGCATTATTGCCTTAATTAATCTGTCGCACTGTCGAACTGCCGCTCTGATAAACTGTCTCAGTTTCAATCCTTGTTTTATTGGAAATAGGATTCAGACAAAAAAAGTTATTCGTTATTGGTTAATAGTTATTGGAGTTTCAATCCTTGTTTTATTGGAAATAGGGGTATTGTCAAGTCTTTTATGCAAATTCTCTTAAAGGGTCTATTCTCAATGGTT
>CAYOJI010000065.1:9963-12005 GCA_964404225.1 uncultured Nitrospiraceae bacterium | reverse complement strand
CTCCATCACCATCGTTATCCAATCCAAATATAACTTGCATATCAGCTACACAATCAAGTAATGGTATTCCAGGTCCTCTATTGCCATCAGCGTGTCTGATAACCGATTTCATAAGAATACCTGTCCCTGGTGCACATCTATCCGGGATGACAGTTCCTGATACTTTTCTTATATAATAATCCGCCCTGTTAAAGGGCATCCTTAAATCAGTATCAGAATCAACGCCGTATACTAAATAAAGATCATCTTCGGTGGTGGGGGTAAAGGCAGATGGAGATGACAACGCACTAAATGGGACAGAAAAGGTAGATCCATTATTCAATAATATTCTTTGAGTATTTTCACCCCTCATCGGAATTAAAACAATTACCCTATCAGTGCCTTTTAAATCTTCTAAACGGGTTCCCCATGATCTTAAAGAGGCGCCGCCCCCAGATGCCCCAACAACATATGTCCATTTTGTAGCAGCATCATTAGTTGCAACAGTAGTTGCCTTAATTACAAGATAATCTGATCCTCCAAGCCTGGTAACATTGTTTATAGTTGCTATTGGTCTGGGTGGATTAGAGGGTGCATCGTTGACCCTTGGATCGTTAGGGGCTGGTATTGGTGAAGTAGTTGAGTTTGAACCTTCATCATAATTTATTCCGATGGGTATTACCCATGGTATTCCAAATCCTGCCTGTTCTAAATCCTTCCTTAGTATTTCAAGTCCAGTTAATCCCTGAATTTGTGTCTCAGCTATCTTGCTTTGCTGTTTAAATTGTGTCAACAATGGCACAAAGATTCCTGATGCAGCAGCTATTGTGAGAACAAAAATAGCCATTGTTATTAATAATTCTACCAGTGTGAATCCCGATTGTTTTTTTATCATCTTCTCCTCAAAGTAGTTATGCTATGGAAATAGTCTTCACCTTTCCATCTCCATCCTACGCTTACCCTTAACTGTTTAGTATCAGCATCAGCATCATCAGTTGAACAGTCATTGTCACCTCCATACTCTTTGCAAGATAGTCTTACACAGAAGTCTTTATTTGAAACTTTACGTATATTTCTTTGTATTCTTTTCCCTACTGTGAAATCGCTCGGACAGTCTACCCCCGATGGAAGGGATTGTGTATCAGAAGACAGCTTTCCAAAAGGCAAACTTCTTGTCTGCTCCATTCTCATAGTGGCAATCTTTACAGCCTCATCCCTTAAGATATTACGCATATTATGATCGATACTGAGCAAAGCAGCTTGTAAAATTCCCATAAAAACTAATAAAAGAACCACAAGGGCTATCATTACCTCGACGAGACTTACGCCTTTCTTACAAGCTATAAAGCTGAACTTATTATTTTTCATGGCATTTATTATTCTCCCACTTACCCATTCTTATTCTTGCCTGAGTTATTGCTATACAATCATAATCAGGAGTTATATCATTATCAATCCGAAAATCTCTTTGAGGAAACATGAGCCCCCTCGTATCTATAGCTATAGTCTGTGGTAATGGGGTTGTTCCTACAGGTAATAATTCGAGATCATATTTTAAACTTTTTTGGATGATAAGCTCATCAGAGTCTGTTTCAAGTGTGCCATTACCATCTGGAGGAGGATAGTTATCATCATAAACTTCATATTGTCTTGAATCGAGTATTACAAAGTGTATTCTATGTCTTGTCATTGCCCTCGTCTTTGCGTCCATCAAATCTGAATAAAGCTCTTTTGTTTGACTCTCAATCCTGTAACGTCCCATCCAACCCTCGTAAGAGAAGCCCATAGCTACAATCAGGATGCCAATTATACTGATAATAACAAGCAACTCTATTAAGGTTATACCTTTGTTCTTCATTTTTCCTTTATATGTATTATTTTGTTCATTGGCTTGTGTGGGACAGCAACTCGAGGCTGGCTTGTAGGAGCAACACCCTGAAAAGCGACTGTTCTTCTTCCTTCTTTTTCGGTAAACGCCTCCTTTAAATCTATTTCTTCTATACTACCTGTTGACACTTGTAATAAAATCTTTCCTCTCAATATTGATGGATTTACAGCACCGC
>CAYOJI010000065.1:0-9953 GCA_964404225.1 uncultured Nitrospiraceae bacterium | reverse complement strand
TCATAATCAACGGCCCAAAGATGAGCAACCCCACCAAATTCACATACATCTGCTGCTGGTTTTGTTGTGGTGAAAAATACCGCCCCTATTGGTGTTGCAAGAGGGTCTGTTATATTTCGCTCTGTTGTATAAACCGCTGATGCATCTGAGCAGGAAACCTCTGTCCCAGCCTCATTAGTGCATGAGTCTAAATCAATATACCAGCCATCATTGTCTGAAGAGCTTCCGGTTGTTGCATTGCCAAGATCAGTTCTTGAAACTTGTGTTGTACATTCAAAATTTATTCCGCTTGAAGTATAACAAGGTTCTCTTACCCCATAAAGACTTCTTCTTTGAGCAGCATCATCTATATTCTCAGCGATCTTATAAAAATATCTTCCTGTTCCAAAGAATAACCACACCTTTTTCTGAGAATAATTTTGTATTTTAGAAACCCCAGATGTTACAGGACCTATGTTATCTATAACCTTACTCAGTCTCCAATCTGCTGGATTAAGACTGTTAAATGTAAACAGTCTTAAAACTCCACCTGCATTCCATTTTGTTGTAGAAGTAGGAGGATTATCTTCTGCCTTTGTATAACCAAAATAAACTGCGTCATCCTGGTAAAAACCTCTTGAGGTTGAGTCCCTTCGGTCAAAATCCATTGGTGAATTTATCATTGAACCAGCAAACGCATACTGAATACCAGAGTCTATTGTCCTTAATAGAGCTCCTGTAGCAAGATCAAGGATAAATATCTTTAGATTTTGATCTGAACGTCCTAAAAATTGGTGGGTATTTATGTCTACTGGACCTGTTGGACCTGAACCGAATATTACAAACCACCTACCATTTTTCTTATTATCGATAATACCATCTGTTTGGGCACTAATCCTTACGATTGCAGGTCCTGTTGTAGAGTACCCGAGTTCTTCATTGCTAAATTCCCACAAAACTTCTGGATCCTCAGGGTCTGTTATATCAAGCGCAAAATAAGAAGAATAGCCCACGCCATTTAGTGGTGTATTTACACAATCCTTCTCACCATCACTATTAACATCTGAGCATAAAACGCTTGCTCCTCTGCAAGCACCTCCAAGGCGCATTCCTCCTATCAAAATAGTTCTCCATCTTTCTATACCTAACGGATTACCTCCTGAATCAAATTTACTACAATCCCAGTAGTTTGATTCTGTGCAACCTCTTATGCCGATGCTTGCATCAAATACATAAGGTGTTAAATCTACATAGTAAAGGTGGCAATAACTATCCTCTGCCATATAACGAAGATATGGAAGGGCATTTTTAGGAATAAATGCCCATTTTTCTTTGCCTAAATCTTCACCTGATAAAGCTGCTTTCCTATATTTTTCTTCATATAATGTTACATGCCCCAGGTTGAAAGCATGAAGCATCCCGCTATTCGAGCCAACAAAAACCATACCCCTGTTTTTATAAGTTGTGGAATTTATAAACTTTTTATAGCTCGAATCTCCATATGTTTCATGGTAGGTATTTAATGGCATCCAAGATACAATAGCTGGAGTAGAGTGGATAATATCGCCTAATTTCCACGTATTGGTAATACCATTAATTGTTACGGTTCTATTTCTGTAAGTTATACAACTTTCTCCAAATGGGCAATCTGAATCTCGAGTGCATGAAGTTGTCACGGTTTTTGAACAGAAGGGGGTATTGTAATCAGTTCCTCTAACATATGATATTATCCTTTGCGCAACTTTTGTATTTTCTGCCTGCAAATACGACATTAAGTCCGTTGCGTTCGTTGTTGTAAAATCCTTTTTTGAGCTTCCATCTAAGGATGTAAAGATTACTCTATCAGCAGGATTCATTGCCCATAGCTTGCTCCCAGCCTCCCACAGGCTTTTTACATTTTCAAAATAAATAGTGGACGTAGGAGTGGTTGAATCTGCAACTCCATCGCCATTAGAATCCGCAAAGAGATTTGCTTTTGTAGTGTTGGTATTTGTGTCAAAGAAGAAATTAATAATTTTGTCATTTGTTAGGATTAAAATATCGTCCTCATCACTGTCTTCTCTAATCGTACTATTGCTCAAAAATGGATCAAGATGGTACCAAAGATTCTTAAGTGTTCCAATCCATTGTATTTCAGTACCACTGAAACTGCGTTCAGGATAAAATATTGCCTGTACAAGATTAGCACCACTTCCCTCACCAGATGCAAGAACAGATGCAGCAGTTCCAGATGCAGCCTTGCCAGCTATTTCTTGAAAGGTTTCTCTTAAGGCATTATATAATTCCTCAGGACTTTCAGCTTGCCTCAAGGTTGTCCCGCCATTTTCGGCTGTCTCCCTCATTAAGGTTAAGGGATTATATTCTCCGGGGTCTTGATTTGATACACCGCTAAAAACGACATGTGTTGTTATCGTGCGGCTGTTTATTTCATTCAGTGGTGGTGGTTGATTAAAATCTTTAATATCTCTGTTTTTAGCAAGCCATGCAAGGTCATCGATATTTCTGCTTCCTGCATATTTTGGGCAGGTAGAAGATACGGTGGTATTGATCTGCCCATCACCATCGTTATATGTGGAAACAAGTAAATTAACATTTGAGTATAGATCCGCTGTTGACATTCCATCTGTGATTAATAATATATTATTTTTTTGGCATTTATATTGCACAGGGTCAGGTTTTGTAGGATCTTCCGCGTAAGTCTTAAAGTCATTACCATTAATCCTTAAATCAGTTCTTTGGGCAAAATATCCAATGGCATTATAGAAACCCTCTGCAAAGGGTGTCCATGTCTCCGCGACAATATTATCAATCGCATTTATAAGACCCGATGTATGATCTCCTACAGGTGTAGTACATTTCTCATCTCCAGGACAATCTGCATCACTTTTGCATAGAACTGATGTGTTAACCGAACAATGATTTTTTATGTAGTGTATAACTTTCCCACCATCAAGGTTGTTAATAGTTAAACAGGTTTCTCCTGAAGGACAATCGGAATTAGTAGTACATATTTTGGTTGTAGTTGTTGAGCACCTTTTTGGACATTTTATATTTGAACCTGGAATACTACATTCCGAGTTTGAACCAAAAGAATTAAAACTCATTGTTCCGAAACGGATAAGGTCAGAGAATTCCTGAATAATTCCTGATGGTTCGGTGGTTTTTTTCACTTTAACATAGAACATTTTATCTATGCTTCCTGCTGGTGTTAAAGGATCACCAAGTGACCTGACACTGGCATCTCTTATTACTGCGGGAACGTTGTCTGCTGTATCAGTGGATGCACCACCTGTTGGATCAATAACCTCAGGACTGGCATATCCGCTACAATAATGTAAAATTTCTCGTTTTGTGCATGCCTCATTACCAGTAAATTTATTAGCAGCCCCATTCCAACATTTCCCAACAAAACCAGTGGTGTCACTTCCTAAAAAGTCATAATATGGTGAAGAAGGGGTTATGTGTGTTACAGTTCGAGCACATATATAATTACCACCTGATTCGTTATTCAATATAGCTTCGCATGTGGATAAATCATCAGGATTTGGACAATCTTTCGTATAAACGTTTGTACACTGCGTTTGCAAATTTGTGATAGTAACATTTTTAAGTAGATTAGCCTCAGTAAATGCCAATTTCCCAGCTTTAATATCTTCAATATTATTTTTTATATGCCAACAGCCTCTTACAGATTCTATGAACGTAGCCAGTTCTCTGCCCGACGCTGTTCCAGCGCCACCTGATATGCCAAGACAATCACGTGCTGCATTCGTCCACTGTCCTAAAGGATCATCATTCTGCCATGTATCAATTGCCTCTTGGCAGGCTGCATTATTATACGTTCCTTTGAATATCTCTATCCTTGTCAACCCTCCCTGTGTTTCGGGGTTGGTATAGTCAGGTTCAAGGGCATTCGGCCCCCTTACGGCAAAAGTTATATCTGAAAAAGCAGGTATCCTTTTTATAAATCTTCTCCCGAGACAACCCCTTGATTCACCAATGAGAACCTGATTGATTGGGTCATACTTACCACCTGTTAATATCTTCTTCTGTATATCAAACTTTGATGATGAAAGCCAGTTAAGAAATTTCCCTTTGGCTATAAAATCATTCACGGTAGTTCCTGTTATATTGATACATACAAATTCTGTCCTATATGTGCAACTACCAGGGAGTACTGCGCCAGGGATAAAAACACCATTTGCTCCATTATATCTATAATATTCATTTTGTTCGAAATAACCTTCGTATGAATTTAAATCATTATATGAGGTATCGTAACAATACTCAGCTTGGGGACCCTCATCGATATATACCAAATCATACATACTGGCTGAATTATCCAACATCATTAGTAGATTTGGCTTAACCCCTGCGACAATAAAAGGAGGAGTGATACAGTAATCGTTTATGTCAGCGTAAGAAGGCGATACTAAGATAAATGTTGCTATTATGATAAGAAGATATTTTATAATTTTGCACATAATCATGCCTCCAAATTTTTTATATTCCGTATATTAATCTAATGCTAAAATAAAGCAAATATAATGCCATTTTGTAAGTATTTGATAATAAATACATTTTTAAAATGAGGACATTATGAAGGATAAAAAAAATTATGTAATTAATTTCATAAATTATGTAATCAATTACATAAAGTTTAAGGTCATATCTCCAAAATAAATATTTCAAACTTTCATAAAGTAAGAGATATGGCTCGATTTCAGAAGCAAAATCACGGGTAACCTCGATGAGGCTGGAGTCGAAGCGGAAGCCTCAGTTAATGAATTATGAATAGACATTATAGTCAGATAAAGTTATTAACATAGAAAAAGGTAGTTTACTTTGCTTATGAAATTGGGCCATATCTATTTTTAAAAATATTTTGGACAGTAATGATTAAGGTAATATTAATTAATGAGGAAGGTTATTTTACATCCAAATCAGGACAATCTTGTTTAAGGTATTTTTTTCATCGAGTATATCGATTTGATGCAATTTTCCAAAATTCCCGCTACTTTAGGCATTATGGAAACTATGTATAGCATTCTTTCGGTTGTCAGAATCTTGCCCTACTATCAGCTACATCCTTAAACTACGAGGTCTTATGTCAAGAAAAGAGATTTGAGATTTATTGGATTTTTTGCATTTCTGACCGACCATCCTATATAATGCCTAATAGTATTTTTGCGAGTAAGAGACCGTGGAGGAGATTTTACTTGCAATGAAAAATCTCAAGTGTAAAGTATACCAACAAAAAGAGATCGTTGAAAAACTAAATATCATAGTGCCTAAAAGGGTGTGAATTTAGGATTTTATATCCCTATGAATTATATTTAAATCTATTGGATGCTTTCTAAGAGTTTCGTAAAGTTTTGTCGCAATAGCAGGTGAACGATGATTTCCTCCTGTACAGCCGATACCTATGTTCAAGTAAGGCCTACCTTCTTTTATATAAAGAGGAATCAGAAAATCTATAAAATCGGATATTTTCTTGAAAAATTTTTTTGAGGTATTAAATTTAAACACAAAGTCTGAAACCTTTTTATCCATCCCCGTTAATGCCTTTAGCTCTGCAACAAAGTTTGGGTTTGGTAAAAATCTTGCATCAAAGAGTAAATCGATGTTTTGCGGAATACCAAATTTAAAACCAAAGGAAATAATTGTTACTGTAAGAGATTTTTTACCGCTTCTTATCTTATACAGCGATAAAATAAGCTCCCGCAGTTGATGGGGAGTGAATGAAGATGTATCGATAATTCTATCAGCAGCATCTTTCAAGATTGAAAGGTGTTTTCTTTCAATTTTAATTGCCTCTTCAATGTCTCCTCCAAGTGGATGAGGCCTTCTGGTTTCTCTAAATCTTCTTATTAGCACATCATTTTCAGCCTCAAGAAAGATTACTTCCAGTCTATAGTCAGCTCTGAGGTCTTTAAGTACCGTATTAATACCAGATAAAAAGCCTTTTTCTCTTATATCAATACCAATCCCAATTTTTTTAATGTCTGCGTTTTTGGTTACTGTAGAAATGAACGAGCTGATAAGAGCGATGGGAAGGTTATCTACGCAGAAGAATTCAGAATCTTCGAGTGCTCTTAGAGCAACAGTTTTACCCGAACCCGAAAGTCCTGAAATAATAACAATCAACGGCGAGATAGAGGTTTTATTTTTCACGCAAGATTTCTTGAACTTTTATCTTATAGGTTCAATAAGTCCAAAGTTGCCATCTTTTCTTCTGTATACAACGTTTATATCTCCACTGTTGTCGTTTGTGAAGATGAAAAAATCTTTATCAAGTAATTCCATCTGCATTACGGCTTCGTCGGGGCTCATTGGCTTCAATTCAAAGCGTTTATTTTTTATAATTCTTCCAATTTCTCCAGCAGACTTTGCTTCAATGGGTATACCAGGGGATCTGCCTTCTGGTTTTCTGTGCGACACAAGTTTTTCTTTATATTTTTTTATCTGTCTTTCGAGCTTGTCCACGACTTCATCAATCGATGCGTACAGATCGCCTGTGATTCCTTCTGCTTGTATTAATACCCCATTAACCTTTAGCAAAACTTCTACTTTGTGTCTATATTTTTCTATATTAATAGTAACGGTTGCCTCGGTTATATTTGAAAGATAACGTTTAATCTTTTTAATCTTCTTTTCTGCATAACTTTTGACAGCAGGAGTAATTTCAATCTGTCTGCCCGTTACAATTATATTCATAACTCGTCCTCCTTTTAATTGTTCAGCTTTTTTCTTTGATTCTGAGAAGGGATTTTTAATTCGTCCCTATATTTTGCAACTGTTCTTCTGGCAATGATAATCCCATCTCTCTTTAATCTTTCTGCTATGAGCTGGTCACTAAATGGTTTTTTAGGATCTTCTTCCAAGATAATTTTTTTAATAAGATTTTTTACAGATGTGGATGAAACATTACCTACTCCACTATTAAGGGCACTACTGAAAAGAAATCTGAAACTGAAGATACCATGAGAACATGAAAGATATTTATTTGAGGTAACCCTACTTATAGTGCTTTCGTGAAGGTTTAAAGCACCAGCTACTTCTCTAAGGGTTAAAGGCTTAAGATATTCAATCCCTTTATCAAAAAATTCTCTTTGTATATTTAAAAGTGTCTCTGTAACTTTGTATATCGTTCTATTTCGTTGATCCAGGCTTTTCAGAAGGCTTACAGCAGAACTCAACTTCTCAATAAAAAACTTTTTATCTTCCTTAGAGAAAAAATCATTCTGTTTAAGTAGTTTTTTATATAAATTACAAATTCGTAATCTTGGTACACCTTCATCGTTTAATATAATCTGATATCCGTCTGCTATCTTTATTACATAAACGTCAGGGACAATATAATTTGTATTGATTTTAGAGAAAATTGAGCCGGGTTTAGGATCAAGTTTCTCGATAATCTTAACAGCGGCCATAACATCATTCAAGGTTATATTATATTGAGCAGCGATTTGGGAATATTTCTTTTTTTCGAGCTCTTCCAGATTGTTCTTTATTATTTTTTCGACGATCGATTCTCTTAAATCTAAGGCATCGAGCTGTAAGAGGAGGCATTCTTTTAAATCTTTTGCACCTATACCCGGCGGGTCAAACCCTTGTACAAGCTTTAAAGCTTCTTCCACGATAGGAGTTTGTACCTTTGCTATATTAGCTATTTCTTCTATAGAAGCAGTAAGATAGCCATTTTCATCTATATTGCCTATAATTATCTCCCCTATCTGTTTTATTAACTCAGAAGAATTTGAAAGTCTCAATTGCCATAAAAGATGATCGTAAAGATCGGGTTCTTTGGAAAGAGACTGTTCGAATGAAGGATACTCAACAAGACCTGGATTGAAATATCCTAAATCTCTTCCATCGGATCCCCTTTCTTCAAAGTAATCATCTACAGTAAAATTCATAAGTTTTTCGAGTGGTGCTTCAGCGTCTTCGGTTATTACTTGAATCTCCATAGATTCTCGCTCTTCAGGGTTTAATTCATCTAATGATATTTCATCATACGATTCTTCAAGAAGCGGATTTTCTAACAACTCCTGATTAAGGAATTGTGAAAGTTCAAGGTGTGGAAGCTGAAGGAGTTTTATAGCCTGTTGAAGTTGAGGCGTGAGAATTAATTTTTGGGATAATCTAAGCTCTAACTTGCTTTCAATAGGCATTATAACGAAAACTCCTCACCAAGAAATATTTCTTTAACTTTTTTATTCATAATAATCTTATCGGGTCTTCCTTCTTCAAGAATTTCACCGTTATTGATAATGTACGTCCTGTCTGTAATAGATAGAGTTTCTCTAACATTGTGGTCGGTAATTATTATTCCTATCCCTTTGTTGTTTTTAAGATAATTGATCAATTTTTTAAGTTCTATTATTGCGATTGGATCTATTCCAGCAAAGGGCTCATCAAATAATATAAATATGGGATTTATAGCAATTGCCCGAGCAATCTCCGTCTTTCTCCTTTCACCTCCGGACAGCCTATAACCCTCTTTATTAGCAAGTTCAAGAAGATTAAATTCTTTTAGTAAACGGGTAGCTTCAACATCAATTTCTGTTGAATTAAGGCCTTTTATTTCGAGCACGGCCCTTATATTATCCTCAACTGTTAGCTTCCTAAATATTGAAGGCTCTTGAGGTAAGTAACTTATTCCTAATTTCGATCTACGGTACATTGGATAAAGGGTTATATCCGTATTATCAAGAAATATTTTGCCTCCGTCTGGTTTTATAATACCTACCATCATGTAAAAAGTAGTAGTTTTACCCGCACCATTAGGACCCAAAAGTCCTACAATTTCGCCTGAGTTGACATAAAGACTTATATCTTTGACAACCTGTCTTTTGCCGTAGTATTTAGAAAAACTTTTTACCTCGAGCAGGTGCATTAATTATTCCTTGCCTTTTGTAATAAAGACCTTACTATTTTCGACAATAAAGCGATCCTCATTCATAAAATATGTCATCTTTTTGCCTGTAACAACATTTTCCTTCTGGACAGCCCGCGGTTCCCCAGTAAAGATTACTTTTTCTTCATCTGCAAAATAGGTTGCTTCTTTTGAGGTAATAATTCTGTCTTCTTTAACCAATTTAACAGAACCATATGCATTAATCTGCTTAACATCCCCTGATTCTTTATTATATTGTACAACCATTCTGTCAGCATATATAGTCAGGTCTCTTGTTCTTGCTATAACCGATCCCTCAAAAGTAGCCGTATTTGAACTATTTTCTGCTATTAGGCTTTCAGAAGTTATAATTATTGGTCCTTTTATTTTGTCCTTCACCACGGAGAAAGCATTCACAGGTAGTATAAAAATAAGAACTAAAAAACAATAATAGATGATTTTATTTATTAAAGATTGCCTTAACATCATTTAATATACTAACCTTATTTATCCCATCTGCTTTCATTCCTATACCTTCGACACTGAAACTCTTTGTCTCAAGTATTACCTTACCGTCCGTTTTGATCGTCCCTGATGATATTTCATAGTCAATAGAGTCTGCCGTTATTTTATAATCCTTTGATTCAGCCTTTACTACATCATTTGTGGTAAAGCTTTGTTCTGAAAAACTATATATTCCTTTTCCTGCACTAAGCATTAATTCATTTTTGGGTAAAGATAATCTAATATCTTCGAGCTCGGCCTTATTGTTATCCTCAATAAACTCTGCCCTTTTTGCTGAAAGAATCCACAAAGGGTCTCCATTTTCTTTATGTATGATTTTAATATCCTCGAGAAAAGATTTTCCTTTTATACTATAATTTTTGTAATCTTCATTAGGTGTCCTAACCATTACAAAAAGAATGATTAAAAGCAAAATACTAAAGACTATTAACCAAGCTTTCTTCATTTCAAAATTTTATCACACAGGAAAAAGTATGTAAACTTAATTGTAAAATCAGTTAGCATCACCTTTTCCGTGATAGGTCACGCAGCATATCTAACAAACTTTCTT
>CAYOJI010000064.1:0-12193 GCA_964404225.1 uncultured Nitrospiraceae bacterium | reverse complement strand
CGCCGCCAGCGTTCGTTCTGAGCCAGGATCAAACTCTCATCTGATTCCTTTAAAATTTAAAACTCTTAACGGGGCCTACTTTTAGTTTTCAAAGATCGGTTTCTCCGCAATCAAAAGGGACCAAGCTACCGAGGCTTGTTCTAAGTGGGTGCCTAGGTAGATGCTTAGGCTTCTCCTCAGCCTTCTAAACCTTGGAGCGTGCATCACCACATCTACACATTAGCTCCCTTTTAATATTTGTTCCCTCAGCTTGAATTTCCCTAATAGATTGCAGAGAAAAATAAAGGCTATACCAAGTGGTATAGCCATCTATTCAAAGAACCACTTGGTTTCTTTATTATTCCATTATAAACCTTCTACAATTCATTATCTATAATATAGAATAACATTTTTAAAAATATAGTCAATAGAAAATTAATCCCAAATATCTGTAAATATTTATATTAAACACCATTAAAGTAAAAAAACTTAAAATTTCTTTTATTATTTATAATAATCTAAAAAAAGATATAGTTTTTAAATATTCTTAAAAATTATATTAAAATTAAATTTTATAATTCATATAAGAAAAAATTATTAATTTTCTCTTCGCCAATGGTAGTCTCTGGTCCATGACCAGGCAAAACCTTCGTGTCGTCAGGAAGCGCCATTAAACGTTTAAATGAATTCTTTAACTTTCTGATATCTCCACCGTATAAATCTGTTCTACCAACAGAGCCAGCAAATAAAGTATCTCCAGTTATTAAAATTCCTTCACCATAAATACTTATTGCGCCAGGGCTATGTCCAGGGGTATGAAGGATCTCAAACACCAAATTACCTACACTCAGCCTATCTCCTTCTGAAACGATTATATCAGGTGGTGGTAAAGGTTCAACCTCGTAGCCCCATAAAATAGCCTGCTTCTCAATATTTTTGTAAAGCTCTAAATCTTCATTATGAAGTAAAATCTTTGCATCTGTTTGCTCTTTTATCTCGGGAACAGCTCCAACATGGTCAAAATGGGCATGAGTACAAACTATAAAATTAATTTTTAATTTGTTTTCTAGGATTAATTCAAAAATTCTATCTGGCTCGTCTCCTGGATCTACAATAAAGGCATCTCTTGTATTATCGTTACCAATAATGTAACAATTATTTTCAAGTGGACCTACAATAATCTTCTTAATAAGCATAAATTTTTCCTTTTCTTAATTATACCTTATTACGTAGAAAAAAATGGCAATCTTTCGGATTAACCCTACATAATACATTTTGGTTAAATTAAATATCCTATTATTTATCCTAATTATTAATTTAAGAAATTACTCATTTTGAAAAATTTATTTGTGTTTTTCTTTAGCTATATAATTTTCAGATATGTTAAAATAAAAACACAAATTATTTCTTCCTTTAAATAAAGAGATAGGTGGGTATCTGTAATAAAAAACCTTTGTTCTATAATATTCGAGAAGAATGTGGTATATTCGGGATATATGGACATCCTGAAGCCGCCAATCTAACTTATCTTGGATTATACGCTCTTCAACACAGAGGACAGGAAGGTGCGGGGATATGTTCCTCTGATGGTCGACAGCTTTTTATAGAAAAATCAATGGGACTTGTTGCTGATATTTTTACGGAAAAACGATTGAGAAGACTGCCTGGTTATATTGCAATAGGGCATAATCGCTACTCTACTTCAGGTACAAGTGTTTTAAAAAACGTTCAACCTATAGTTGCAAATTTTGCATTAGGTTCACTCGCTATAGCCCACAACGGTAATCTTGTTGACGCTATGGAAATTAGGGCTTCTCTTGAAGAAGAAGGTGCTATCTTTCAATCCAATTCAGATAGTGAAGTAATAGTCCATCTGATAGCTCATTCAAAAGGAAATGACTTTTATGAGCGTGTAGCACATGCAGTTACACAAATTAATGGTTCATTTAGTTTACTTATTTTAAGAGAAAAAGAGATTATCGCAGTTAGGGATCCTTACGGCGTTAGACCCTTTAGCCTCGGGATAAAGGATGGTGCATATGTCCTGGCTTCCGAAACTTGTGCTTTCGATCTAATAGGTGCAACTTATGTTCGAGATATAGAACCCGGTGAATTACTGATAATCAATAAACAAGGTCTCGAATCTTTTAAATTATTTAATAATCACAAAAAAGCGTTCTGTATTTTTGAATTCATTTATTTTTCAAGACCTGATAGCAATATATTTGGCGGACAAAATGTTAATGAAATGAGAAAAGAATTTGGCAGACAGCTTGCAAGAGAATCAAACACAGATGCTGATCTTGTAATCCCCGTCCCAGATTCGGGAGTGCCTGCAGCTATTGGATTTTCAGAAGTTAGCAAGATACCATTTGATTTTGGGCTTATAAGAAATCATTATGTCGGAAGGACATTTATTGAACCAAAGCACAATATCAGACATTTTGGCGTGAAGATAAAACTTAATCCTGTTAGAAAACTTTTAGAAGGTAAGAGACTTATAGTTATAGATGATTCGATTGTAAGAGGAACAACGAGCAAAAAGATTGTCAAAATGCTGAGAGAAGGTGGAGGGGCAAAAGAAGTCCACTTAAAGATAAGCTCCCCGCCAACTATAGGTCCTTGCTTTTATGGAATAGATACTCCTACAAGACAGGAACTTATTGCTTCTACTCATCTTCTTGAAGAAATAAGAAAATATATCACGGCAGATTCCCTTTCATATTTAAGCCTCGAGGGCTTAAAAAAGATAGTTCCAAACCCCAATGACTATTGCACCGCTTGTTTTGACTGTAATTATCCAATAAGTTTTCCTGGAGAACATCTTAAACAAATGGAATTTTTATTCAGATAAATCGTGATTGAAACTTTAAGAAATATTTTTAAAGTTAATCTTGGTGTAAAGAAAGATGAGCGAGTTCTTATCTTTAATGATAAAGTTCCTGATAATGCTAAGATCGATGAAATCGAGGGTGATAGATTCTTAAAGTTAAGATGTTTATCTTTGTTTCTGTCTGAAATAGGTAAAAGCTATTGTAAAACTATCATACATCATGAATACATTACTACTGGTAGCCATGGAGCAGAGCCTCCCGAAGAACTTTGGCGAATTGCCTTTGGAGAAAAAACTGTTGAGTCCTTAAAAAGAAAAGGTCTTTTGGAAACACTTCTTAAAAAAACGGCAGACGAAGATACAATTAAAAAAGCAAAAGAGGTTATCGAAAAATTCAGAAGAGAATCCGTCGATTGTGTAATAGCACTTTCTAATTACTCAACGAGTCATACGAGATTCAGAGATTTTTTAACAACAATTTGTAAATGCAGATACGCAAGCATGCCCCTTTTTGATATCTCCATGCTTGAAGGTGCTATGAATGTTAACTGGAGAGCACTTTCACAAAGAACAAAAAAAATAGCAGAGATTGTAAATAAGGCTGAATCGATTGAATTAAAAACCTACAACGGATCTTATCTTATTTTTTCAAAAAAAGGGAGAAAAGCATTATCAGATACGGGTATATTAACTAAGGCCGGTTCTTTTGGAAACCTTCCAGCAGGTGAAGTATTCCTTGCGCCTGTTGAAGGAACCGCAAACGGAAAACTAATTCTTGAATGGGCACCCACAAGAAAACTTGAAACCCCAATAACACTGATCGTTAATAATGGGATTGTTGTTAATGTTTTAGGTGACGAAGAATACATAAAGTATCTTCTTCATAAATTTTCTGAAAATAAAAATAATGCTAATATATCGGAATTTGGAATAGGAACGAATGACGCAGCAAAAAGACCTGACAATATCCTCGAATCAGAGAAGATATTGGGGACGGTTCATATAGCTCTTGGTGACAACAGTTCATTTGGGGGTAAGGTTAAAACTCCATTTCATCAAGATTTTGTTTTTTTCAGACCGACTGTAACTCTGATTAAAAAAAATGGTGAAAGAGAAGTTATACTTAAAGGGGGAAGATTGTTATGCTAACTTACCCTACAAATCGAGCGATATCTAATTTATGCATTACGTAATACTTGGGACAGCAGGGCACATAGACCACGGTAAAAGTGCTCTCGTTAAGGCACTGACAGGGATAGATCCAGATAGATTAAAAGAGGAAAAAGAGCGCGGTATAACTATTGATCTTGGTTTTGCAGACCTTCGCTATCCAGATGGGCTAACCATCGGGATTGTAGATGTGCCCGGACACGAAAAGCTCGTAAAGAATATGCTTGCGGGTGCAGGTGGTATCGATTTAGTCCTGCTTGTTGTAGCAGCTGATGAAGGTATTATGCCTCAAAGTCGAGAACATCTTCATATATGCAATCTTTTAAAAATAAAGGCTGGCCTCGTAGCAATAACGAAATCGGACCTCGTTGAAAAAGAATGGCTTGAGCTTATTGAAGAAGAAGTAAAAAATTTTGTTAAAGGGTCTTTTCTCGAAGGCTCTCCAATAATTCCTGTTTCCTCTAAGACTATGGCAAATATCGATTTACTAAAAGAAAAGATCAAGGAAATCGCATTAAAAGTTGAACCAAAACCAATAAAAGGTCTCTTCAGATTACCAATCGATAGAGTTTTTACACTCAAGGGATTTGGAACTGTAGTAACAGGCACGGCTATTTCTGGTACCATTTCTGTTGATGACGCAGTGGAAATTTTGCCCAGTGGTATAAAAAGCAGGGTGAGAGGACTACATAGTCATGGTAAACCTATACAAACAGCTTACGCTGGACAAAGGGTAGCTATTAATCTTCAGGGGGTAGATAAAGAAGAGATAAAAAGAGGAGATTCTGTCGTAGTACCCGAAAAGTTTTTACCTACCAGAAAGTTTGATTCAAAAGTTGAGCTACTTTCTAATTCACCTGTTGTTAAAAACAAAAGTCTTGTCCATTTCCATCTTAATACCTCTGAAACAGTTGCGAGGATTATATTTTACGATGGAAGAAATGAATTAAAGGCCGGCGAAAGTTGTTATTGCCAGTTTAGATTAAAGGAACCACTAATCGCGATGTCTGGGGATAGATATATTATAAGAAGATTTTCACCTGTTGAAACAATAGGAGGAGGCGTAATCCTTGATCCTTTCCCTTACAGAAAAAGCCTTAAAACAGGAACAGAAGAGTTGACTATTTATGAAAATGGGGCATTACCTAAAAAATTGGCTACTAAGATAAAAAAAGCTGGTATTTATGGAATAAAAAATCTATTACTTGAAGGATGGATTAAAGAAGAAGTTCCTAAAATAAAAGAAACAATTTTATCCTTAAAAAATCAGGGTATTATAATGCAGTTTGAAGATATTCTAATTCATGCGGATATTTTTAAAGCATTTAAAGAAAATATAATAAAAATTATCTCTGATTTTCATATAAAAAATCCTCTAAAACCCGGGATATTTAAAGAAGAGCTCAGGTCTTTTTTTAACATCGAATCAAGGCTTTTTAGTAATTTAATCGGTGCGATAAATGAAATTATGATAGAGAAAGAAACAGCCCGCCTTGCAACATTTAAGGTAGCTTTAACAAATATAGACGAAGCTTTAAAATTAAAGGTTCTTGAGGTTCTTGAAAAAAGTGGTTTTCAGCCCCCGATGAAAGAAGATCTAATAAATTCCCTTAAAATTGATTCGAGGACATTGACTGACCTCCTCAAATTAATGACAAAAGAAGGAATCCTTGTACGTATCAATGATTCATTGTTTATAACATCAAATTATTATAAAAAAATGATAGAAAACCTTAAAAACTTTTTTAGCAAAAAGTCTGAGATGACTGTAGCAGAATTTAGAGATATACTTTCAACCACAAGGAAGTATGCACTACCTCTTCTCGAATACCTTGATTCAAATAAGATCACGCTAAGAGTGGGAGATATACGTAAGCTCTTGATTAAATAAATTTGGTAATCTGCATTATTTTGAGAAACTCTTCCTGAAACGATAGAGAGAAAAAATAAATAAGACAGCACCAAGAAGAATTATTCCAACTATATCATGCCATACATATTTTATTCCGTTTCCTTTAAAAAGCACGCTGTAACCAAAATCAATAAAATATCTCATTGGTGAGATAAGGCTGAGATATTGCATAAATGATTGCATTGATTCTGGAGGAGTCCATGCCCCAGAGAGAAATAGCATGGGAATAAGGATTACAAGCATAAGCATCATTGACTGGGCAAGATTTTTTGCTACTGTTGATATAGCAAGTCCAAGCGATGATATGGTAAAAGCATAAAAAAGCATAACAGGATAAAAAAGAAGCAGACTCCCTCTCAATGGAACATTAAAAACTACTTTAAGTATACCAAATATGCTTATTGGTGATAGTAAGGCTATTGCAAACATTGTGGGTATAATCTTGGCGATAAATATCTCCCATGTTCTTACAGGGGTAACCAGTAACTGCTCGATTGTCCCTTGCTCTTTTTCTCTTACCATTGCAGCAGCTGTTACGAGCAAAGAAACCATTGTAATCATATTGAAATACTCAAGCATACTCATAAACCACGAACTCAAAGTATTAGGATTAAAGTAAATCTTTGTTCTTTCATTAATTATTGGTATTGTATTTAAAAATCTTTCCGAGACTCCTGTTTTTCTTTGAAAAATCTCTACTGCATAATCATATGTAATTGCTGAAACATAGGCAGATGCTACCGTTGCTGACATGGAAAGTGTTCCATCAATAATTACCTGTATTTTTGCCCCTGACTGGTAAATCTTTCTTTTGAAATCTGCTGGAATAACTACAGCCACTGATGCCCCGCCACTGTCAAGCCATTTAAGAAGTTCTCTATCACTTTCAATATAAGAGATAATTTTGAAATAAGGCTTCTGAAATCTGCTTATCAATTCCCTGCTTTCTTGAGTTTTGCTCATATCATAAATCACTGTGGGGAAATCTTTTACCTCCATTGTAAAACCACTCCCTGATGTATAAACAGCACCTGTGAAAGCCCAAAGGAGTATAAAGATCAAAGCTTTATCTCTTAAGAGGTGAAGGGTTTCTTTTTTAATTAAAGAGACAAGCCTTCTCATCCAATCCTCTTGCGGAAAGACAGTATAGCCAGGGTATACACTATTGAGGCGTAAATAACCAATGAAATAAGCTCAGTAAAGTAGCTTTCAATACCAATGCCTTTAAGATATACTCCCCTTACAATTCCCATAAAATAGGATGCAGGGATTGTTTTGCTTATTAACTGTCCTGTTTCAGACATGCTTGTAATTGGTGAAAAATATCCAGAATAAATAAAAGATGGAATAATGGTTCCTAAAAATGCGATAAGCATAGCAGTTATTTGTGATTTTGAAAGGATTGATATTAAAATACCGACTCCTACTGTGCAAAAAAGATAAATAATTGTGGAAATTGTTAGAAAAAGGAAGCTACCTATAAATTTAGTCTTAAACAGCCCTACTGTTAGAGCAAAGATAATTAAGTAAGTAACAAAGGAGACAGTAATATATGGTATTGCTTTTCCAAAAACAACCTCCCAGGGTTTTACGGGACTACAATAAAGATTAAAAATGCTTCCTGATTCCTTTTCCCTTACAACGATCAGTGAAGCAAGAAGAACAGAATAAAACATGAGGGTTGTGACAAGCTCACCAGGAAGAACGAAATTCTTACTTTCCAATGCAGGATTGTACCATGCCCTTGTCTCAACCGATATAGGAAAATTAATCTTGGTAATACCTTGTTTGCCTGTATAATCATTAAGAAGTTTTTCATTAAATTGGTTATTTATTGCTGAGACATAACCTTTCATAACCTCTGCTCTCATTGGAAAAGAGCCATCTATTAAAACCTGAACCTGTGAGGGCTTGCCTGAATAGAGTTTCCTTGAAAAATCAGGTGGAATAACTATAATAATTCGGCATTCTCCAGATTTGATAAGCTCCTCCGCATCCCTATAAGAGTCAATGAGTTTGTAAAATCTGAAATACTCGGAGTTAGTGAATGAAAATCTGTATTCCCTGCTTAACTGAGTTCTATCATAATCAATAAATGAAACAGGAATATTTTTAACATCAAGAATCAGGCCATAGCCCATAAGAATAATAATCACTGCAGGAACAATGAGAGCAAAGGTAAGATAGAGTGGATCACGGAAGAGTTCTTTGAATTCCTTCCCGAGAATTGTAATTAGTCTAAAAAGCATTTTAAAGTTTATCGTATTAATTATTTTTATTTATGTTTTTTATGTATAATACGACGCTGAGGAGTTTCATGTCCATCTCGAAGACAAAAGAGCACTTGAAGAGTTTTAAAATTGTGTATTTTATTTATTTTATTAATGATTTGAAGCTAATTATTCTAAACTAAAATTTAAGGGCAATCGTGAAAGAGATAAAATTAAAAATCGTTTTACTTTGCACAATAAGTAATAGTTTGTTGAGAGATATAGAAGATCATCTTAAAAGGGTCTTTAATTTACAAGTAGAATCTTATTCAATAAAATTAGATCTTAATTTTGCATATAATGAAAAAAGAAGACAATATTTTGCTGATGATATTATAAGAAGATTTGCAAATAAAAAAAGAAGTTCTTGTGAAAAATTGCTTCTTATTTTAGATGTTGATATATACTCTACAGGTCTAAATTTTATCTTCGGACTTGCTGAACCTGATAAAGGTATTTG
The DNA here is from genome assembly GCA_964404225.1 of uncultured Nitrospiraceae bacterium. GTDB lineage: Bacteria > Nitrospirota > Thermodesulfovibrionia > Thermodesulfovibrionales > SM23-35 > Kmv42. The sequence continues at coordinate 3,569 of CAYOJI010000064.1, read as the reverse complement.
TCTAATTTCTTTAAAGAGACTTAGGCAACAATTCTATGGTCTTACCGAAGATGAGAAATTATTCTTTGATAGAATAAAAAAAGAGACAACTCATGAACTTGGGCATCTTTTTAATTTAGGGCACTGTTTAAACAAAAAGTGTGTAATGCATTTCTCAAATTCTATTCACGATACTGATGAAAAAACATCTTTCTTCTGTGATAAATGTAGAGGACTCCTGCTTTATGAAACAAATAGAATATGTAAATAAAGATAATCTTATGGAAACAATTTCTATGAGGGGGCATCATCTAATTTGTTTACACTTCTTTTCTGGAGAAGGATATAATGAAGTATTTATTAATAATCTTTTAAGTATAACGGAAAAAATAATCAATGAAAAAATTCTGATAGTGAAAGGTATAGACGATATATGCAAGAAATGTCCTTTTCTTATAAATAATGCCTGTAAGGATGAAGAAGAAATAGAATTAATGGATAAAAAAGCATTAGAACTTCTTAAACTTAAAATAAACGAAATTGTATCATGGAAAGAGATCAAACAAAAACTTCCAGAGATTTTTCTTGATTGGTATAATTTTTACTGTACACCATGCAGTTATAAAAATGTCTGTTCAAAAACCCCTTTGTTTGAAGGCTTAATGAGGTGAGATGGTCATGTTCGAAAGAGTTTACAGAAAGTGTTGAATTATAATAGTTTTAATATTCATAGATAGAGATAAAATAAGATTTTATCAAGCCTGGAGCTGTTGAAAGAATAGTTCAATTAATTACAAAGTTAATCTGCCCCACTTGCTTTAATAAAGTCAACGAAGGCTTCTTGAAGAGGGACAGGGATCTTTGTAATTTCATATCTTTGGATTTTTGCTTCCTTTAATATTTCGTTTAGCCTGTTTTCTGACTGTTCAGGCTCAAAGCTTCTTATGAATATTTTGCTTCCGTAAATTGATATTTCTTTAAAGTTTTTTATCAGTAAATCATAGGTTTCCATGAATCTTTCAGTCTTAACCTGAAGTAAACTGCCATAGATTTTCTCGGAGTTTTTCTTGACTTCTTCGGGACTCCCTTCCGCGATAAATTTCCCCCGATGCATAAGGCAAAGTCTGTCACAGTTTTCAGCTTCATCCATATAGTGGGTTGATACAATCACTGTTACATTTTTCTCTCTTGAAAGCTCAAAAATTATCTTCCAGAAACCTCTCCTTGCCACTGGGTCAACTCCGCTTGTAGGCTCATCAAGAAATAAAACAGGTGGTTCATGTAGTAGCGCACAGGCAAGAGCAACTCTTTGCCTTATTCCAAGAGGAAGGTCTTTGGTAATTCTTTCCTCAAATCCCTTAAGTCCAAGCATTTCAATTACTTCACTGAAATCATTGCGCTTTACACTGTAAAGCCCTGCATATAGTTTCATGTTTTCCATTACTGTAAGGTCTTTGTAAAGGGAAAATCTCTGTGACATATAGCCTATAATACCCCAGACTTTATTTTTCTCTCTTTTCACATCATAGCCTGCAATTTTAATTTCTCCCTCTGTTGGCGCAAGAAGTCCACACATCATTTTTATCAAAGTTGTTTTACCAGCACCATTTGGTCCAAGAAGTCCCAGTATCTCTCCTTCCTTTACATTAATATTAACTGAGTCAACAGCTTTAAATTTTCCAAATGTTTTTGTTACCAACTTACATGAAATTATCGAGTTTGCTATCTCTATACTTCCTCTATTTGTAAAATTTTTAAGTCTCTTCCCTTCAGTCTGAAACCCAATATTATCAACCTTTCCTGTCACCTTTTGTATGAAAACCTCTTCTAAATTACCTATTTCTTCAGGTCTGCCCTGAAGAAGAATTTTTCCTTCATGCATCAAAGCAATTCTGTGGCATCTCTCTGCCTCATCCATATATGAGGTTGTAAGTAAAACAGTGACACCTCTTTCTCTAACTAATCCGTGAATAATGTTCCAGAAGTCCTGTCTTGAAAGAGGGTCTACCCCTGTTGTTGGTTCATCAAGAAGAATTACATCAGGCAGATGTAGTAGTGTGCAGACAAGGGCAAGTTTTTGCCTCATGCCTCCTGAAAGAGCCTTTGCTTGTCTTTGAAGAAAGGGAGTTAGCCTTGTTATTTCAAGAAGAGTTTTTTTGTTTTTTTCAAATACATCATGGGGAATGAGTCTGAGACCTCTGAAAAACTCTATATTTTCCTCAATTGAGAGAGAGTCATAAAGATTTAGCCCCAATCCCTGAGGCATATAGCCAATAAGGGCCTTAACTTTTTCAGGATTCTTGGTAACATCTATATCATTTATATCATTTATATCATTTATATCATTAACAAAGGCTTTGCCTCTGTCTGCCTTAAGAACTCCTGCTAAAATCTGTATTATTGAGGTTTTCCCTGCACCATCAGGACCAATAAGACCAAAGACTTCACCTTTGTTTACTGAAAAGGAAACGTTGTCAACGGCTTTGATTTTTTTATAGCTTTTACAGAGGTTTTCAACCTTTATGACAGGAGTTATCGTGGGTTTATCCAAGGTGCATTATCTTTCCACTTAATTACAACATCAACAGGCATTCCAGGCTTTAGCAATCCTTCGGGATTCTCCACTGAGACCTCAACTCCAAAAACAAGTTTCACCCGCTCTTCCTTTGTTTCTACATTTTTTGGAGTAAATTCAGCTTGGTTATACACTTTTGTTATTTTACCATTGAAATATTTATCAGGATAAGAATCAACATAGACCCTTGCAGGATCTCCTAATTTTATTTCTCCTATGCGGTATTCAGGAACATAGACTTTTGCATAAAGCTTGTTTAAATCAACCATAACATAAATAACACTTCCAGGATTTACAATCTCTCCCTGTTCAACAACGCGAGACAGTATAACACCATCTGCTGGAGAGTAAATCTTTGCTTCTTTTAGATCAGCTTCTGTTTCATTAAGTCTGGCGAGTGATGCTCTGTAATTGGCTTCTGCTTGAGATATGCTTTTTTGAGAAGCATCAAGTTCTGCTTTGGCTAACTCATAGTGCATTTTTACTAATTCAAATTCGTTTCTTGTAACAACATCTTTTTCAATAAGATTGCTATATCTTTCAAAATCTTTTTTTGATTTTTCATATGATGCAAGAGCTTTTTTAAGATTTGCTTCTGCTATTGATAGTGCATAAAAGGCTGATTGAGCTGCTTCTTTTGCATTTTTATATCTTGCCTCAAGTTGATCTGAAAAGATTTGACAGAGAAGTTCTCCTGACTTGACTTTATCTCCCTCTTCTTTATAAAGCTTTGTTATTCTACCTTGAATCTTTGATGCAACATTTACTTCTCTTCCCTCAATTCTGCCACTTAGGATTATGACTCCCTCAGTTGTTTTTTCTGTTCTTATTAGAAAAATGTAGGTAAAGACCGAAATAATAAATACTACGAAAACTAAGAAGAGTAACTTTCGAATATTTATTTGCATTGAATTATTTTAAATTACCTTAATTGAATAAACAAGGTAAGGTATCAACTTATAACCCATATTATTCACAAAAATTTTGGCAGATGCAGTATTTGAGCGGTTTTAAA
>CAYOJI010000063.1:9553-12199 GCA_964404225.1 uncultured Nitrospiraceae bacterium | reverse complement strand
ACATTATAAGGTGAGCCCCTTTTTTATTCATCACGGAATTGGTGATGCTTCCAAAGATTAAAAAACTCTTTACCTAATAATTAATTTTATGTTAAGATTTTAGTCCCTAAAACATAAATTATTTATAAAGAAATGTTGTTTTTTTATGGGAATAAATTTTGAAGGGCGGTTTTTACATCGCCTTTCGGAGTCAAAAAGGAGTATTGATAAAATGTTGATCATAGGCGAAAAGCTAAGCATAATGTCTAAAAGAGTGAGAGAAGCTATGATGAAAAAAGATAAAGGTCCTATTCAAGAGATCGCTATTTCTCAGTGGAAAGCAGGAGCAGGAATGATAGATGCTAACATAGGACCAGCGGAAGACGGCGGAGAAGATGTAATGGAGTGGATGATTACAACGATTCAAGAAGTTGTTCAACTTCCTATTTGTCTTGATACAACAAATTATAAAGCTATCGAGGCTGGGCTTAGGGTTCATAATAATCAATGGGGTAGGCCTTTGATAAATTCCACATCGAATGACCCAGAAAGATTTTCCATATTAGAGCTTGCTGCAAAATATAATTGTCAGATAATAGGTTTAACGGTGGGAAAAGGCGGGTTGCCAGCGGATGCCGAAGAAAGGGCTGGTATTGCAGCAGAAATTATGGCAAGGGCATCCGAGTATGGAGTTCCACTTGAGGACTTATATCTCGATCCACTTGTATTGCAGATATCAACATCCCAGGATCACGCTTTAAAAGTTATACAGGCTATAAAAATGTTTCAGGAATTGAATGATCCACCAATGAAAACTGTTGTGGGCTTGAGTAATATTTCTAATGGATGTCCCAAACATTTAAGACCGATTATAAATAATCATTTTTTGTCTTTACTGATATATGAAGGGCTGACCGCTGCAATTGCCGATCCATCTGAGGTAACCCCAACTGTAAAGACGATAAATGTTATTCTTGGTAAAACACTGTATGCTCATTCATATTTAGAGATATCTTAGATAATTATTGAAAATTTTATTGCAATTTATATTTTAGGTGAAGGGATTGTTATCTTTAAAATTTAGATAGATTGCTGGCTTGAAATTCTAAGGGTGTTTAATTTTTGGGTATCCGAAATAAAAGGGAGGTGTAAATAATTTTAAAATAAGTTATATAATAAATATAAAAACAATAAATTAATCTTAATTTTTACATGATAGATGTTGGAGGCGAAGATGGCTTTTACACCACCGAAAGAATCTTATCAAGGAAGGGTTTATACTGTTGATATTGGTATATCACCTAAGATCGTGACATTTGGTGGGGAAAATGTCTTACCATTTCATGGATTTGAAGGAAAAATACCTAATCCACCTGTAATAGCCTATGAAATTCAAGACATTCCCCCAGACGACTGGCCAGAAACCTTGAGAAAAGCATTTCAAGACGTTTCAGGAGATCCTGTATCATGGGCTAAATATTGCCAAACTAATTTAGGGGCAAAGGTTATTGCATTGAGACTTATTGGAACTCATCCTGACGGAAAGAATCTCTCGCCAGAAGAGGCTGCAAAGTGTGTGAATGATGTTATTTCAGCAATCGATGTTCCTTTGATTATTCTTGGAAGCAATCACTCAGAAAAAGATGCAGCAGTTTTGATTGCTGCTGCTGAGGCTTCAAAAGATAGAAACTGTATTATAGGTAAGGCTCAGGAATCTAATTATAAGACGATTGCTGCTGCTGCAATGGCAAATAATCATAAATTAATTGCAATGTCAGAACTTGATATAAATTTATCTAAGCAACTTAATATCTTGATTACTCAAATGGGTTTTGATAAAGAGAGGATAGTAATAGACCCAATGTGTTCTGCACTTGGTTATGGAATTGAATATACCTACTCAGTGATGGAAAGGATTAGATTAGCTGCTCTTGTTCAGAATGATGTAACTATGCAACAGCCTATATTGGGTGATATAGGTATGTATGTATGGAAGGTAAAAGAGACACAAGCAAAAGAAGAGGACGTCCCTCAATGGGGATCTTTGGAAGAAAGAGGAATCGCATGGGAAGCGGTTACCGCAATGGCTTTGTTATTGGCTGGTGCTAATATTCTTATAATGAGACATCCTAAAGCTATAGAAGCAGTGGAGAAAGTTATAGAAGAACTAATGTAAAAATTAGATCGGATTAAGTAGTTTACAGGTTTTACTTGGTTGATGACATAAAAAGTAGCAACTAAGGAAACTATGTAATTGAGTAAGCATGAGTCTGGAGGTTTAAGAATGGCTTTAACTGGTGTTGAAATATTTAAACTTCTTCCAAAAACAAACTGCAAAAAGTGTGGATTTCCTACATGTCTTGCATTCGCAATGAAACTTGCTCAAAGACAAGCATCTTTAGATTTATGCCCTGATGTTTCAGAGGAGGCAAAACAGAAACTTGGGGAAGCGTCTGCCCCTCCTATAAGACCAATTACTTTTGGTGTTGGTGACAGGGCAATAAAGTTGGGGGAAGAAACGGTTCTTTTCAGGCATGATAAGAAATTTGTTAATCCATGCGCCTTTGCACTTGAAATAAAGGATACACTTTCTGATTTGGAAATAGATAGCAAAGTAGAAGAGGTTTTAAACTCCGAAATAGAAAGGGTGGGTCAAAAATTAAGAGT
>CAYOJI010000063.1:0-9543 GCA_964404225.1 uncultured Nitrospiraceae bacterium | reverse complement strand
AATTGCTATTACTAATGAGTCCAACGATGCAAAAAGATTGGAAGATGTTGCAAAGATTATATTTACAAAGGCACCAGGTTTGCCTTTAATAATATGCACATCGAATCCAGATGCTGCAGAAAGCACACTAAAGTTGTATGTTGGTAAAAATCCCATATTATTCGGGGTGAATAGTGAAAATTTAGAACAAATGTCAAATATTTCTAAAAAATATAGTGCAATATTAGGGATTAAAGCATCTACAGCAGGGGATCTTGAAGAACTTTCTACCCTCACAGAAAAGGTCAAATCAACAGGCATTTCGGACATGGTGATTGATTCAGGTGCAAGAAAGGCAAAAGAGATACTCGAGAACAATACATTAATAAGAAGGGCAGCAATAAAGAAAAATTTTAAACCCCTTGGTTACCCAATCATAACCTTTGTGCAGAGAGACGATAGTCTTATCGAGACCCTCTTAGCCTCTATAGGGGTTGCGAAATACTCTTCTATCATCGTACTTAGCAGTATTGAGAAATGGAAAAATATCGCCCTTTTCACTCTAAGACAAAATATTTATACAGACCCGCAGGTTCCTATGCAGGTCGAACAGAAGATCTATAAAATCGGTGAACCAACAGCAGATTCTCCTTTGCTTATTACCACGAATTTTTCCCTTACTTATTTTATTGTTTCTGGCGAAATTGAAAATAGTAGGGTGCCAAGTTATCTTGCAGTAATGGATTGTGAAGGTCTTTCTGTACTTACAGCATGGGCTGCTGGCAAATTTACTGCATCTAAGATAGCGCAATTTATTAAGGAAAGTGGCGTAGAAAATGAGATCAAGCACAAAGAGTTAATAATACCCGGATATGTAGCTATACTTAGTGGTGCAATAGAGGATAAGCTTGATGGTTGGAAGATAACTGTTGGGCCACGCGAAGCAAATGGTATTCCAGCATTTTTAAAGGCAAGGAGTGCATAAAATATTCAACGAAAAAATGGTAGTAAACGATGACTATTGAACAAGATAGAGGAGGGTAAGATGTCAAAGTTAATTGCCTCAGCTGCTATAAGAGGAGCCCATACACTTGTAAAAAAGGCAGAGGAACTGCTTGAAAAGACCATTAGTGAAAAAGGTGAGAAATTTAATTTTGAGTTCCCCGATACTGCATATTATTTTCCCATGATATATGCCATGACAGGTTTCCCAGTAAAGAACTTGTCAGATATAAAAGTAGCATTAGGAATGGCAAAAGAAATGTTGCATGATGAACCTGAAGAGCATTTATGGAAACCTTATCTTGGAGAAGCTCTTGATTCAGGCATGGCTACCCTTTTCGCCGAAGAAATAATAATGGCACTTCGGTATATTAATGGACTTGAGCCTGCAATAGACCCTGAGACTGGATATGTCTACAACGGTTTTATAACCGATACTATACAAAGGAATCTTGGTATACAACTCGTTGATGGCACTATGCCTGGTTTTGCAGCGGTTATTGGTGCAGCGCCTGATGATGATACAGCGGTAAAGATAATAAGAGAACTTCAGGAAAAAAACATACTTATCTTTCTTTCAGGTCATGTTAATGGTAACAGTGTTACAAAACAGCTTTTGAGAAAAGGTGTTGAATTAGGATGGGAAACTCGCATCGTTCCAGTAGGTCCGGATACGGAACATACAATATACCCCCTTGATTGGTCGGTAAGGGCATCGTTAATTTTTGGAGGGAAAAAACCTGGTGACTACAAAGCCCATTTAAGATACACAAAAGACCGAGTATTTGCCTTTGCCTTAGTTTTAGGTGAGCTTGATGATATTAAATGGAGTACAGGTGCAGGTGCCATAAATATGGGTTATCCAGCTATATGTGATACCGATGTGCCTGTGATACATCCTACCGGGGTATGTACTTATGAGGAGGTCGATAAAGAACTTGATCATGACAAAATCGTTCAGAAGGCAATCGAGGTGAGGGGACTAAAGATCATCGTGGAAAAGCCTCCCATACCTGTAGCATATGGACCTGCGTTTGAAGGTGAAAGAATAAGGAAAGAAGACATGTTTATAGAGTTTGGAGGAACACGGACGCCATCTTTCGAATGGGTTAGAATGAGGGAGATGGAAGAAATAGAGGATGGAAAGGTTATAGTTGTAGGAAATAACTGGCAAGAAAGATACGAAAAGGGTGGACAGATGCCCCTTGGCATAGTTATAGATGTGGCGGGAAGGAAAATGCAGAAGGATTTCGAATCAGTTATCGAAAGGAAAATACATCATAATATTAATGAAGCACAAGGTGTGTGGCATATGGGACAGCGTGATATAAACTGGATTAGGATAAGTCATAATGCAAAGAAGAGTGGATTTACTCTTGAGCATCTCGGGATAATTAACGTAACTATGACTCATCACAGATTTAGAGCAATAGTTGATAAAGTCCAGGTTACTATTTATACAGATGAGGAAGAAGTCTTGAGGATTCAAGAAGAAGCAAGACAATCTTATAAAGAACGTGATCAAAGGCTTAGCGGCCTTGTTGACGAGGCAGTGGATACTTTTTATTCATGTCTCCTTTGTCAATCATTTGCACCGAGTCATGTGTGTGTAATAAGCCCTGAAAGACTCGGCCTCTGTGGAGCTTATAATTGGCTTGATTGTAAAGCTGCATATGAGATAGATCCAACGGGAGGGAATCAACCTATCCTCAAGGGAGAACTTATAGATGCAAAATATGGCAGGTATTCAGGGATTGATGAGTATTTAAAAAAGGCATCCGGTGGGAAAGTCGAGACTCTTAATCTTTACACTATTATGGAGAATCCTATGACTTCGTGTGGATGTTTCGAGTGTATCGTAGCGATTGTCCCAGAAGCAAATGGTGTAATGATTGTGCAAAGAGGGCATACAGGTATGACGCCTGTTGGAATGAAATTTTCAACATTAGCAGGCACTGTCGGTGGAGGTACACAAAACCCAGGCTTTATGGGCATAGGCAGAAATTTTATTATCAGTAGAAAATTTCTTGCAGGAGATGGTGGTATTAAACGAATTGTCTGGATGACTAAAAATCTAAAAGAAAGCCTCAAAGAGGCATTCGAAAAGAGGGCTGTTGAGGAAGGAGTACCAGACCTTCTTGATAAGATAGCAGATGAATCAATATGTGAAGATTCCGAAAAATTATTGGAGTTTCTTGCAAGTGTTGGACACCCCGCACTTGAGATGGAACCGATGCTATAAAGTCATCAGTCAACGGTTATAGTCAATGACAAATGACTAAATATTTTGGAGGATATAATGAAGAAAGTTATTAAGAGTGCTAATGAATCTTCTCAAAAGATTATTGAATGGAGTGAGTCCCATAATATAGAGACTTGTTTTGATAGGGCACAGAAAATGAAACCTTGTCCCATTGGTGAATCAGGAGCGTGCTGTAAGATTTGCCATATGGGTCCTTGCAGGTTTGTTGGAACAAATGCAGAGGAAGAAGCAAGAGGGGTGTGTGGAGCTACCCTCCCCACGGTTGCTTCAAGGAATTTACTCAGAATGGCGATTTCAGGAGCAGCGGCTCACTCTGATCACGCCAGGGATATGGCATTTATCTTACTTGCTGTTGCTAATGGAGAAACCAACGACTTCAGAATTACCGATGTTAAAAAGCTTTATAGGGTTGCTGGGATATTAGGAATAGAATTCGAAGGACGGTCTGTAAATGACGTTGCACGTGATGTAGCAAATACATTATTGCAGGACTTTGCACGTCAGAAAGGCGAGCTTAATTACATTAAAAGGGCACCAAGAAAGACACAGGAAAGATGGAGAAAGTGGGGAATTATCCCGAGAGGAATTGATAGGGAAATAACAGAGGCAATGCATCGAACACATATGGGTGTCGACCATGATCCAGACAGCCTGCTTTTGAGTGCTTTAAAGGTTTCGCTCGCTGATGGATGGGGCGGAAGTATGATTTCAACAGATATAACTGATATACTTTTTGGAACTCCAACCCCCGTGAGGTCCGAAGCAAGTTTCGGTATTTTTAAGGAAAAAGAAGTGAATCTAATTGTTCATGGTCATGAGCCTTCTCTTGCAGAGGTGATCGTTGATGTTGTAAATGAACCTGATATTTTAGAGTATGCAAAATCAAAAGGGGCTGAGGGGATAAATCTCGGTGGTATGTGTTGCACTGCTAATGAAGTCTTAATGAGACATGGTATTCCTACTGCAGGTGGTTTTACAAATCAGGAATTGGCGGTATTAACAGGACTGGTTGATGCTATTACAGTGGATGTCCAATGTATAATGCCTGCACTTGTAGAGCTTTCAAGAAAGTTCCACACAAAGGTTATTACAACTTCTTATAAAGCAAAAATTCCGGGTGCTATTCATATTGAATACGATGAACATCGTGCCAGGGAAATAGCAAGGCAAATTGTAAGAGTTGCAATTGACAATTTCTCTAATAGGACAAAAGAAGGAAGCCATATTTCAGATAAATTTCCTTTGATTGCAGGATTTTCGCATGAATACATAGAATATATGCAAGGTGGAAGATGGAGGGCATCCTTTAGACCACTTAATGATGCGATTATTGCAGGAAGGATACGCGGGGTTGTTGGTATTGCAGGATGTGATAATCCTCGAGTTCCTTCACAGGGACTTCATAGGTATCTCGCATTAGAATTAATAAAAACCGATGTTCTTATAGTTTCCACAGGTTGTGGTTCTCACGCATGCGAGACAGCAGGATATCTCACGCCTGAAATGGCGCTTGATAATGCAGGTCCGGGATTACGGGAAGTTTGTGAGGCTATAGGTATACCACCGATTCTTCATGTTGGCTCATGTGTTGATAATTCGAGAATCTTGACAATATTGTCAGCGATGGCAGAAGAAGGTGGACTTTCAGATGAAATAGGTGGTATGCCGGGCGTTGGAATTGCCCCTGAGTGGATGTCAGAGAAAGCTATAGCAATTGGATGTTATTTCGCAGCATCTGGAGTTCCAGTAATATTTGGTGGTGCATCTCCTGTTCAGGCAAGTAAGGAGGTAACAAGAATAATGACGGAGGTGTGGTTTGAAAGGTTTAAAGGAGCATTACATTTTGAACCTGATCCAGAGAAGATATTAAGCCTGACTCTTGATTATATAGATAAAGCACGGGAAGTGCTTAAACTTAGGAAGTATGAGCCAGGAAAATATGGTGCTGAAAGAGTCCTTATGGATATGGCTGCAAGAAGAGAACTTGAAAAGGCTGCAAAACCACATTTGGGAATATATTAAAATATATTAATAAGTTGGTAGTTATTAGTCAGTAGTTATTTATAAATTAAATGACTTAACGGAACAAGAGTCAATGTTATTTGGAGGCAGAGATGAAAGTAGAAGAAATTGATATTGATGAACAGATAGGGGAGGTTGGCAATATATTAACCAAACAAGAAAAGAGAAGGGGGATATTGATTCATACCCTTCAACAGATTCAGGAAGAGATGGGATTTCTTCCTGAGGATGTGTTAAGGCGGCTTTCAAAAACCCTAAACATACCCTTGTCAGAAGTATACAGCGTTGCAAGCTTTTACAAAATGTTTCATTTTAAACCAAGAGGTAGAAAGGTAGTGAAGGTATGTCTTGGCACAGCATGTTATGTAAGAGGTTCTAAGAAGGTATTAGAAATCCTCCAAAATGAATTTAATATAAAAAGTGGAGAAACTACAGAAGATCTCGCTATGACACTCGAAACCGTTGGTTGTGTTGGTTGTTGTGGACTCGCACCTGTAACTACTGTTAATGATGAGGTAATAGGGGAGATTGGTCCGAGCAAGTTGGAACAGTTAATAAAGTCCATAAAATGGGAAAAATAAAAAGCTTTTTCATATAAAGGAGCAAAATAAATGGAACGGCTGAAAAGCATAGATGAACTGAGAGCCCTTGGAGGCTATCTCAGTAAAAAATTTTTTGAACCAGAAAATAAAAAGGCCATAGTTTGTTGCGGCTTGCCTTGTAGGGCTTTAGGTTCTCAGAAAGTAGTAAAAACATTAGAAGAAGAAATATTAAAAAGAGGCTTAGATATTGAAATCATAAAGACTGGTTGTCAGGGGTTTTGTCAGAAAGGTCCTTTAATGATTGTAGAACCATACCATTATTTTTATCATAGAGTAAGCCCTGAAATGGTGAGTCCACTTATCTCAAACACTTTTTTATCAGGCTTACCTGTGCGCTCTCTCCTTTACCGTGATTCTTTTCTTGATACCCCTAAGGAATATGCAGAAGAAGTTCCTTTTTATAATACAGACAAAATAGATCCCTTTAATATTTTACATTATATAGCAGTTGGTGGTTACAGGGCTATTGAAAAGATGTTTTCCTCTATGACACCTGATCAGGTCATAGAGGAGGTAAAAAAGGCTAATTTAAGAGGTCGTGGGGGTGCAGGATTCCCTGCGGGTGTGAAGTGGGCACATACAAAGCGGGCGGGCAAAGGAATACCTAAACTTGTTATAGCGAATGGAGACGAAGGAGACCCTGGTGCATTTATGGACAGATCAATAATGGAGGGAGACCCTCACAGTTTGCTTGAAGGTATGCTTATATGTGCATATGCAATAGATGCACATTATGGGATTATATATGTGCGTCATGAATATCCCCTTGCGATTAAAACACTAAAGACAGCCATAAATCAGGCAGAGGAGCTTGGGTTATTAGGAGCAAATATTCTTGGAACCGGTTTTGATTTCTTCGTAGATATTAGAGAAGGTGCAGGGGCTTTTGTATGTGGTGAATCTACAGCCTTAGCTGCATCTGTAACAGGTGGCAGGGGATTTCCAAGTCCAAGGCCACCGAGATTGTCTGAGATAGGTGGAGGTCCATGGGGTTATCCATCAAACCTGAATAATATTGAAACCTATGCATGTGTTCCTCCTATTATAGAGAAAGGCGCAGATTGGTTTTTAAGCATAGGAACGCAAGGTTCCCCAGGCACAAAGGTCTTCTCACTTGCAGGCAAAGTCAAGAACACAGGTCTTGTAGAGGTACCGATGGGTATCACATTAAGGGAGATCATTTTTGATATAGGTGGAGGGATAATAAACGACAAGAGATTCAAGGCAGTGCAGACGGGAGGTCCTTCGGGAGGATGTATCCCAGAAGAGTATCTCGACCTACCAGTAGATTTTGATTCTCTCACTAAACTCGGTTCTATAATGGGTTCTGGTGGAATGGTAGTGATGGATGAAGACACATGTATGGTAGATGTAGCGAAGTATTTTTTATCATTTTGTCAGGCTGAATCTTGTGGCAAATGTCCACCTTGCAGGATAGGGACATATCAGATGCTTCAGATACTTGATAGGATAACGAGTGGCAGGGGTATGGAGGGGGATATAGAGAGATTAAAGAGGTTAGGTGAACTTGTGAAGGCAGGTTCACTTTGTGGACTTGGGCAGAGTGCACCCAATCCTGTATTGACGACGATAAAGTATTTTCGAGAGGAGTATGAGGAGCACATACATGACAGATATTGTAGGGCAAAGGTATGCAGTGGACTTGGTGTATTTGTGATAGATCACACCGAGTGTATTCTTTGTGGACTTTGTAAGGAGGCATGTGCATTTGATGCAATAAAGGAGACGAGGAGGAGTTATTTTATTGATCAGGAATATTGTACGAAGTGTAAGGCTTGTTATCTTGCCTGTCCTGTGGGTGCTGTGAAGGTAAAGAAGAAACGATATGTTAAACTTGAAGAAATACTAAAAATATCTTTTGAAACAGTTGAAGCTATAGAAAGGAGAAATAAAATGACATTAAGGGAGATTCTGGAGTCAAAGCCTTGTGAAATTGTAAAGATTCGCGAAGGGGTAACTATAGATGAGGCGATAAAGACATTAAGTGACAGGAATGTTAGTGGTGTATTTGTAGTTGATGAAGATGATAAACTTGTTGGGATATTTACAGAAAGAGATGTTGTACAATGTTATAGTAAAGGTATTTCATTTAAGGACACATTAGTAAGTGAAGTAATGAGGAGAGACCTGATCAAATTCGAGCCATCTATGCAAATAAGCACAGCAATATCTATTGCATCGAGGAATAAGAAGAGACATTTACCTATAGTGGAAGGAGATAAGATAGTGGGGATGGTTACGTTTAGAGACCTTGTTTCTTACTTACTTCCTGAAATTTGCTTTATGGCGGAAACAATGTATTAATTGCATTTAAGGTTTTATTGAGGTACATATAAAATATAAAATGATAAAAGTGGGCGAAATGCAACATTTAAAGAGTGTGGATGACCTTAGAGCGTTCCGTAAACTTCTTTATAGAGAAGGTGTTCTTGCCGAAGGCAAAAAAAGAATTAGGGTATGTTGTGGAACAGGATGCAGGGCTAATAACTCTTTAAAATTGTTAGACGAGTTAGAAAAAGTATCACAAACAATAGATAGCGAGGTTGAAATAATTGCTACAGGATGTCAAGGATTATGTCAAAAGGGCCCTCTTATGATAGTAGAACCTGAAGGATATTTTTATCATAAAGTCAAACCTGAAAGAGCTGAAGAAATATTGTTTAAAACAGTGAAAAATGGAAAACCTATTAAGGATCTTCTTTACAGGCGGACATATGGTGAATGGGCTTTTCATATTGACGAAGTTCCTTTTTATAGCAAGCAGGTAAGGGTTGCACTCAGGCACAATGGAAAAATAGATCCAACTAACATTTTACATTATATTGCTATTGGTGGATATAAAGCTTTAGAAAAGGTTCTTTCCAGCATGACCCCTGAGCAAGTTCTTGATGAAGTAGACAAGGCAAATCTTAGAGGGCGAGGCGGTGCTGGTTTCCCTGCTGGCAAAAAGTGGAGGCATACAAAGAAGACACCGGGATTGAAATTTGTTATAGCAAATGGAGACGAAGGGGACCCAGGTGCGTTTATGGACAGGTCTGTCATGGAGGGCGATCCTCATAGTCTTCTTGAGGGCATGATTATATGCGCTTATGCTATCGGCGCCAATTATGGAATCATCTATGTGCGTCATGAATATCCCCTTGCTGTAAAAAATCTCAATATAGCAATAAAACAAGCAAATGAACTTGGCCTGTTGGGTAACAATATACTCGGTTCAGGCTTAAGTTTTAATATAAGATTGGTTGAGGGCGCCGGAGCTTTTGTATGTGGTGAGTCTACAGCTCTGGTTGCTTCTGTTGAAGGTGAGAGGGGTTTCCCGAGGCCAAGACCACCGAGGCTTTCAGAAAGAGGCGGGGGTGTTTGGGGATATCCAACAAATCTAAATAATGTTGAAACTTATGCATGTGTTCCTCCTATTATAGAGAATGGTGCAGATTGGTTTCTTAAGATTGGTACCCCTAATTCACCGGGTACAAAAGTTTTTGCCCTAACAGGCAAGGTTGTTGACACAGGATTGATTGAAGTGCCAATGGGTATCACATTAAGGGAGATCATTTTTGATATAGGTGGAGGGATTATAAATAATAAGAGATTCAAGGCAGTGCAGACAGGAGGTCCTTCGGGAGGATGTATCCCAGAAGAGTATCTCGACCT
>CAYOJI010000062.1:6558-12386 GCA_964404225.1 uncultured Nitrospiraceae bacterium | reverse complement strand
CACATTATAAGGTGAGCCCCTTTTTTATTCATCACGGAATTGGTGATGCTTCCTATATAAAGAATTTTGTTGACAAAATAACACTTCAGTGTTTTAATTTTCTTAATGGGTCCGTTTACTTGTCTTTTTGAAAAAGAAACACCTTCAATTTTAGTTGTAGATGATGTTCCTTCGAATCTTGAGCTCATGGAGGCAATCTTTACAAAAGAAGGCTTCCGAGTTTATACAGCCTTAAACGCAGATTCTGCTGTCCGAATTTTTGAACAAAATTCGATTGACCTTGCTGTCTTGGATGTAATGATGCCCGGAGTTGATGGATTTACACTTTGTAGTAAACTTAAGGACATATCAGGAAAAAGATTCTTTCCCATTATACTTTTGACTGCACTAACTGATAAAAAAAGTAGAATAAAGGGTATCGAATCAGGTGCAGATGATTTTATCAGCAAACCTTTTGATACTTCAGAACTTTTGATTAAAATAAAATCTTTATTAAAACTCAAGTCCTTACAGGAAGAACTCGACCATTCAGAAAATATTATTCTTACACTTGCGATAGCAATGGAAGCAAGAGATCCCTATACAAAGGGGCATTCAAAAAGGGTTAGTAAGCTTGCAGTAGAATTTGCAACATTTCTCGGCTTATCTGAAAAAGAAAGGGAAGAAATGAAAAAGGCGGGGATATTACATGATATCGGGAAAATATGCCTTAGCGAGTCTTTACTCCGTAAGCCTGGTCCTCTTTCGGAAGAGGAAATTGATATGATTAAAAGACATACGATCCTCGGCGAAGAGATATGCAGACCCCTTGTTTCCATGCGAAAAATATTACCTGCGATAAGGCATCATCATGAAAGATGGGATGGAAGAGGATTTCCAGATGGACTTCGAGGTGAAGAGATTCCTTTAATGGCGAGGATACTTTCTATTATAGATTCTTTTGATGCCATGGTTTCAATACGTCCATATCGAGAAAGAAGGTCAGCTAAAGTGGCACTTGAAACTATGCAGAAAGAGATAAATAATGGGCAATGGGATAGAAAATTGCTTATTTATTTCATAGAAATGATGAACCCTTTAGTAGAAAGAGGATATAAATTGTCAGATGTTTAGAGTAGGGATTATAGGTGGTAATATAGGATCAAGTGCACTTATATCTCTGCTAAAGGGTGATCCAGCCATTGAACTTGTTGGCATTTATGAAAAGAAGCAAGATGCGCCTGGTGTAATACTTGCAAGGAAATGGGATATCCCTGTATACGAAGATATTAGATCTTTTTGTGACGCTAATCCCGAGATAGTTATAAACGTAATGGGTGATATTAAAGTAAGTAATGAAATAAGAACAATCTCTGAAAATAAAATAGAGGTAATAGAGGATGTAGGTGCAAGATTATTATGGGAGATTATTGAAAAACAAAAAAAGGCAAAAATAGAGGTCTTGAAAGCAATAGATGACAAAAAAATAATTTTCGACATAATCTCAAAGATTGGGGAGATCTACCAAAGAAACAATTTTTTTAACCATGTGCTCGATAAAGCACTCGAAATAGCCGATGCTCCTGCAGGTAGTATAGCTCTTAAAGAGAATGATACGATGAGTTTCGTAGCCAGCAAGGGGTTAAGTAAAAAGTTTACTGAAAATAAATCATGGGCGGCGATATCGGGAGGACTCACAGAAAATATTATTAGAGATAAAGAGATCGTTGTAGTTAATGATACGCTTAAGGTTGATTATACAAGAAACAATCCTGCTCTAATAAATGAAAGAATTAGATCTTTGGTTGCATGTCCTATTGTCCTGAAGAATGAAGTTTTAGGCATACTCTATATAGATGACTTTAAACCGCGACAATTTTCAGAAAGACAAAAGGCTTCGTTAAATCTCTTAGCAGCTCTAATTGGAACTGCCTTTGAAAAATTTGCATTAACCAAAAATATTGAAGACCTTAAACTCAAAATTTCAAATATTCTGGAAATTTCAAATGATGCATTTCTTTTAACAGATCCCTCTGGCCAGATTATTTTTTTAAACGATTCTGCAAGCGAACTTTTAGGTGGTCCTTCTCAGAACTTCTCTGATAAGAACATAAAGATTTTTTTGAAAGAGACTGTATTCGAGTATATACAAAGAGAACTTTATAGTGGTTCGATATTAAAGAACTATAAAACCGTTCTTAGTGGTTCTGCAGATATTGAGACGGATGTATCATTAAATGCAATGCCTTTAAAAGATACCGAAGGTACAATATTAGGATTTATCTTTGCCATCAAAAGCTTTGAAGATGAAAAAATATTAAGAAAAGCGATTGAAGATAAAACGAAAGAAATTGAAGATCTAAAAAGAAATTTAGAACAAAAAGTTACGGAGAGGACCGTTGAACTTGAAAAAATAAATAGAGAACTTGAATATGCAAATCAGCTCAAAGGCCGATTTATTGCCAATATGAGTCATGAACTTAGAACACCGTTAAATTCAATCATTGGCTTTTCCGACATACTTCTTGAAGAGACATTTGGTGAACTTACAGAAAATCAGGAGAGATATGTAAGGAATATATATATTTCAGGTAAACATCTGCTTGAACTAATAAACAATATTTTAGATATAGCGAAAATAGAAGCCGGCAAATATGAGATGATATACGATACCTTTTCTGTGGATGACGTATTGAGTGAGGTCATAAATATAATGAATCCCCTCGCAGAAAATAAGTTTATAGAGATTCTTGTTTCAATAGGTGAAGGTGTAAAGACTATTACAGCTGACAGGGTGAAGTTAAAACAGATATTATATAATCTTCTTTCTAATGCCATAAAATTTACACCCGAAGGTGGTCAGGTAAAAGTCACAGTAGCATTAGAGAAAAATATAGAGGGTCGTTTCCCCTGGGCCTCTCCGGATATGGAGTTTATAAGTTTTTCTGTTAGGGACACAGGCATCGGAATAAGCCCAGAAGATCAAGAAAAGATATTTGATGAATTTGGACAGGCAAATTCAGAATTTTCAAAAAAATACGGTGGTGCAGGTCTAGGGCTGGCTCTTACTAAAAAACTTGTTGAACTACATGGAGGAACTATAACCCTCGAAAGTAAACTCGGCGAAGGAAGTACATTTACATTTTTCATCCCGATTACTTCACCTGTTGAGGCTGTAACTCATAAGACTACGGAAGCGGTCAGCTTAAATTTTCCGTGGATGAAGGAAGAAGCTCCTTTAATACTTGTAGTAGAAGATGACCTCTCTACAACAGAACTATTGACCTTACACCTCACACAGGCTGGCTATAAAGTAGCTCATGCATTTGATGGTTACGAGGCAATAGAGAAGGCAAGAAATCTAAGGCCATTTGCAATTACTCTTGATGTCCTTTTACCAAAGAAAGATGGATGGGAAGTTTTACAAGAACTAAAAAGCGATTCACGGACTTCAGATATACCAGTAATAATACATTCAATAGTTGATAATAAAGATCTTGCTTTTGCGCTTGGTGCAACCGATTATCTTTTGAAACCACTAGATAAAGAAGCTCTATTTGCAAAACTCGAAGAATTGAGCATTGCAAAAGGGAAAAAGGTAATGCCTTTGTCTGTTTTGATTATAGAATCAGAAGATGAGGCAACTTCTAATTTCAAAGAGCTTTTAGAACCCCAGGGATTTCTCGTTTACACTGCTAATAGTGGTAAAAGAGGAATAGAACTTGCGTCTGCTTTAAGACCTGCTATTATACTACTCGACTTTTCACTGCCTGATATGCTCAGCTTTGATGTTATAAAAGATATAAAAGAAAATCCCTCGACTCAGGATATCCCTATTTTCATAATTACGGAAAAGGATATTTCAGTAGAAGATAGAATGTCTCTTGTTGGAAAGATAGAAAGGATTGTACAGAAATACTCGTTTGACACAAAAGAATTAATAAATCATATAAAAGAGCTTGAGCTCTTATACCCTCGTAGGGCGGGGTTAATAGATGATCTTACCGGCGTTTTCAGTCACAGATATTTTCAGATTAGGTTAGCACAGGAAGTTGAGAGAGCAACAAGATATAGGCTTCCGTTGAACCTTTTGATTCTTGATCTTGACCATTTTGATCAGTATGTAAAAAAATATGGAGAGCATTACGGCAACCTCGCTATTAAGAAGGTAGCTGAATTATTGAAGAAGAATATCAGGGGTTCAGATGTTATAGTAAGATATGGGGGTGATTCTTTCGCGATAATACTTCCAAATACAGTCGTATCAGCTGCCCTTTCCTTGGGTAACAGATTTAATGCAATTATCAGAAACTATCCATTTATTTACGAAGATTCGCAACCCAAAGGACATTTAACAGCAAGTATTGGTCTTACTTTTCTTGATGGACAGACAACAGAAGAATTGATTTTGTGTGCCAAAAAGGCTTTATCACGCGCCTTTTATAAGGGGGGGGACAGGGTTGAGGTATATTCTAAGGAACATGACGAATTTGAGAAGATGGAAAATCCCTGAATCTTTTTATGATGTTTTTGAAAGTCCTATAGGACCCTTATATCTGATCATTACCAAGAAGAAGCTATCAGGTATTAAATTTAAAAACCCAGAGGTAATATTACAAAGGGGTAAAGCTCCACAATTAATAAAAAGAGAACTTCGGGAATATTTTGAAAAAGGATTGGAAAAATTTAGTCAAAAAATAATTCTAATAGAAGGCACAGATTTCGACAAGAAAGTATGGCTTGCACTAAGAGAAATCCCTTTTGGTGAGATAAGGACATATAAATGGTTAGCTGAAAAGGTTGGAAAGCCTACAGCATTTAGGGCAGTAGGTCAATCACTTAGCAGAAATCCTATCCCTATTGTCTTGCCATGTCATCGGATTATCGAATCTGACGGGTCAATTGGTGGCTATTCTGGAGGAATCGATATCAAAAGAAGATTGCTTGATATTGAATATTATTTGAGTCAGGGGAAGATGCAATACTCGATAGATGTTGGCTTGGCTAATTAGAATCTCTTAATACATTGGCTTATTCTGTAAAATTTCCATTTTCCGTTAATATCTTCCTTATTTAAAAGGATAGGTTCTTTTTTTTCTTCCATTAGTATTACTATTTCGTCCTTCATTATTATCTTTTTTACTAAAAATCCATGTGGCGAGGATATAAATATCGTGTCACCACTGGATATCGTTTTATTAGGCTCTATTAATATTAAATCACATGAATCTACCCCACAACATTGAAATAAACCTTTACATTCGATATAAAAGGCATTAGGGTCATCAGTATTTGCATATTCGAATTTATTTGCAACAATTACGGGATAATCGAGGTCAGCCACATTCTCCCATTCCATGATCTGGGTTTCGTTAAGTACGGGGACCCTTTTTGATGTAAACATCTTATCCGAAATATCCGATTCGATTAAAAAAAGCGTTTCTAATGGCACCTCTAATGCCTTTGATAGCTTTAAGAGGGTTTCTCTGCCCGGTTTTCGTATCCCTGTAATAAGTTGACTAATATATGCACAGCTAACATCCATTTTTTGGGCAAGTGTTATTGCCTTTATACCTCTTGATTTCATAAGTTTTCTGAGTTTTTCACCAAAAGTCATTAAATTACCCTGAGGAATTTTTTAGTTGTTATAAAAAATTATAAAATTAGTCCCCCCACAACCCCTAAAATTCGATATCAGAAATTGACATACCATTTTTATAGATAATTCATTTTTTATATAAAAAATAAAGTTTAAGGTCCATAAGCTTTTTTAGAATTGTAGCAAAAAATAAAAAATTTATAAATAAAATTTGTTTGATTTTAAAAATTATAAAAAATTTTTATAAAAC
>CAYOJI010000062.1:3286-6548 GCA_964404225.1 uncultured Nitrospiraceae bacterium | reverse complement strand
AAACAGCCCATTGTTGGGGAAAGAAGAGTTTTTCATAAGTCATAAGTGCAAATCTATCCGTCATGCCTGCTATAAAATCACACACTATACGGTGTTTGTCTATTTTTTCCTCTTTTGGTATATCAGTAGAAACTTCTTCTATATGTTCGAGATAATAAGCATAAAGGTCATGCAATACTTTCTTTGCCTTTTTGAATTCTTTTATTATTTTCTCGCTTTCATAAACGGATTCGTATAAAAAATCTCTTAACTTATATGTAAAATGCAAGACTTCGTCGCTCATGCACAATTTTTCAAGATCTGTCTTTAATGACTGAAAAATAAGATCTTTAACCAATGTATCTATCCTTTTTGCATGAGTATCTCCCAGAACCTTAATAATTTTTTGGGGAATGTCTGTTTTCTTGATAACACCTGCTCTTAAAGCATCGTCAAGATCATGATTTACATATGCAATTATGTCAGATACCCTAACGACCTGGCCTTCTAATGTATCAGCCTTATCTTCTGGGCTTTCAGGGATAATGAGTCCTTTTCCTTTTGAATGTTTAACTATTCCATTTCTAACTTCGTATGTAAGATTTAACCCTTTACCACCTTTTTCAAGAAAATCAACAACCCTAAGACTTTGTTTATAATGATCAAAACCCTCGGGATGAATTTCTCTTAAGATTTCCTCTCCAGCATGTCCAAAAGGAGTATGTCCAAGGTCATGGCCAAGGGCTATTGCTTCGGTCAAATCCTCGTTCAATCTTAAAGCCCTTGATATTGTCCTAGCAATCTGAGATACTTCAAGCACATGCGTAAGACGAGTTCTATAATGGTCTCCTTTGGGAGCAAGAAATACCTGTGTTTTATGTTTTAGCCTTCTAAATGATTTTGAATGAATAATTCTATCTCTATCCCTTTGAAAACATGTTCTAAGGTCACCCTCTTTTTCATGCCGTAGTCTTCCCCTGCTTTGAGAGCTAAGGCATGCCTTGGGATGGAAAATCTTTTTCTCTATTTCTTCTGTCTGTTCTCGAATCGTCATGATTTTAATAAAAACCCCTCCAAAGAGTTAGTACATCGATCTATCCAAAGTTCTGTATTGGATTGCTTCTGAGATGTGGTGTGCTTGAATTTCTTCTGATGCCTCGAGGTCAGCAATAGTGCGAGATAATTTCAGTATTCTTGTATATGCCCTTGCTGAAAGCCCAAGCTTATGCATCGCAGACTCTAAAAGACTTTGAGCAGCAGGATGAAGTTTACAATATTTTTTGATATGCCTTGTCTTCATCTGCCCATTTGAATAAATCTTATTTTCATTTTTAAAACGCTCAAGCTGAATGTTTCTTGCATTAACAACGCGTTTTCTTATATCTTCTGATTTTTCACCAGAGTACTCATTTGACAGTTCTTTATAAGGGACAGCGGGGACTTCAATGTGTATATCGATTCTGTCAAGAAGCGGGCCTGAAACCCTATGACGATAACGGTGTATTTGTCCATGTGTGCAGGTACATTGATGTCTTTCATCCCCAAAATACCCACATGGACACGGATTCATTGCAGCAACAAGCATGAATGAAGCGGGATAAGTTATTGATGCTACAGCCCTCGATACGGTGACCTCTCCGTTTTCAAGTGGTTGTCTTAAAACCTCAAGCACATTTCTTTTGAATTCAGGTAATTCGTCGAGAAACAGTACTCCATTATGAGCAATACTCACCTCACCCGGTTTTGGAATCTGTCCGCCACCTATTAAAGCGACATCGGAGATAGTATGGTGTGGTGAACGGAATGGTCTTGTTGCAAGTAAAGACTTACCATCTTTAAGAAGTCCAGCAACACTGTGAATACGCGTTGTCTCCAATGCTTCATCAAATGTCATACTCGGAAGAATCGTGGGAAGTCTTTTAGCGAGCATGGTCTTGCCCGAACCGGGTGGTCCTATCATTAGCACATTGTGCCCGCCTGCTGCAGCAACCTCAAAAGCTCTTTTGGCATGTTCTTGTCCTTTAACTTCAATGAAATCCTCTTCATATAAAGAATTTTCGAGCATTGCCTTATGGATATCAACTTCAAAAGGAGCTCTTTGTTCTGGTTGTCTCAGGAAATCAATCACATCAGGAAGGCTTTTAAGACCAAATACGTGCATTCCTTCAACAACTGCAGCCTCTGCAGCATTCTCTTCGGGAAGAATTATTCCCTTTAATCCCAACTCTTTTGCTTTTAATGCCATAGAAAGAGCACCTTTTATGGGTTTTATCCTACCATCCAAAGAAAGTTCTCCCGTGAATAAATACCCCTCGGTAGAAATGTGTTCAAGTACCCCCTCAGCCGTAATAATACCTATTGCAATTGGAAGGTCAAATGATGAACCTTCCTTTTTTAAGTCAGCAGGTGCGAGATTAACAGTAATTTGTTTAAGTGGAAAATGAAACCCTATGTTCTTTAATGCTGCCCTAACCCTATCTTTTGACTCTTTAACTGCGGCATCAGGTAGCCCTACCATTGAAAAATGAGGAAGTCCTTTCAATGTAACATCTACCTCAACTTCTACAATAAAGGCATCGATCCCTATAATACTTGCACTTAGGACTTTAGAGAGCATTTGATTAAATTATATTTTTAAACTTAATAGAAATTCAATATATTAACCCAAAAATGCGAGTTGAAATAATGCGGACGTTGTGAAAAGTTTTATCTTTCTATTTCTTTATGTCACGGAACATGAATTTTTTGAGCAATCTCTACATTATTTAGGTTAAAATATTTTTTGTATCAAATTCTGAATTTTTGAAGGAGAAAAATGTCAAAAGTAGTAGTAAGCATCGAAGAAGAAATGAGGATTTCTTACCTTGATTACGCGATGAGTGTAATCATAGGAAGAGCTCTTCCTGAGGTAAGAGATGGATTAAAACCTGTCCAAAGAAGAATACTTTATGCGATGTTTAGAGAAGGTCTTTTGCCGGGTAGAAAGTATTCAAAATCTGCTGGTGTTGTAGGAGAGGTTTTGAAAAAGTATCATCCCCATGGCGACACAGCAGTTTATGACGCACTTGTGAGACTTGCCCAAGATTTCAATATGCGATATCCTCTTGTTGACGGACAAGGAAATTTCGGTTCCGTTGATGGAGACCCACCTGCTGCATATCGATATACCGAGGCAAGACTTGCCCCACTTGCAGAAGAACTTCTTTTTGATATTGATAAGGATACTGTTAATTTTGTGCCTAATTTTGACGAAACTACACAAGAACCGATTGTCCTTCCATCG
>CAYOJI010000062.1:0-3245 GCA_964404225.1 uncultured Nitrospiraceae bacterium | reverse complement strand
TATAGCAGTGGGGATGGCAACTAATATCCCTCCGCATAATCTTGCTGAAATCGTTGACGGTCTAATTTTACTCCTTGAAAACCCTGATGTAGAGATAGATGATCTTATGACTTATATAAAAGGACCCGATTTTCCAACAGGAGGTATAATTCATGGAACCGAAGGAATTTTTCATGCATACAGTGAAGGTAAAGGCCTTATAAAAGTCAGGGCAAAGGCTCGTATTGAACGTGAATATAGAGGTGGGGAAAATATCATAATTACAGAATTACCTTATCAGGTGAATAAGGCCAAATTAATAGAGAAAATAGCAGAGCTTGTTAGAGAAAAAAAGATAGAAGGCATTTCAGAACTTAGGGATGAATCAGATAGAGATGGTATTAGGGTAGTTATTGAACTTAAACGAGGAGAAATGGCTCAGGTGATTCTCAATAATCTTTATAAGCATACCCAGCTGGAGTCTACCTACGGAATAATTATGCTTGCACTTGTGAATGGGCAACCGCGTATCTTGAATTTAAAAGAACTTCTGAACCACTTTTTACACCACAGGCGCGACGTAATAATTAGAAGAACAAGATATGAGCTAAAAAAGGCTGAAGAAAAGGCACATATATTAGAAGGATTAAAGATCGCACTTGATTACCTTGATGCAATAATCGAACTTATAAAAAAGTCAAAAACACCTCAAGATGCTAAGGTTGCGCTTATTAATAATTATGCTTTATCAGAGATTCAGGCACAAGCAATCCTCGACATGAGACTTCAAAGACTCACAGGACTTGAAAGAGAAAAGATAATCGAGGATTATAAACAGACTTTAAAAGAGATCGCAAGATTGAAATCGATCCTTGAAAACGACGCCCTCCTTATCCAGATTATCAAAGATGAGCTTCTGGAAATTAAAAATAAATACGCAGATGAAAGAAGAACTGAAATAACCTCAGAAACTAAGGAGATCACGATAGAAGATTTGATTACCGATGAAGAGATGGTTATAACACTTTCGCACCAAGGCTACATAAAGAGAAATCCCTTAAGTGCTTACAGAAGTCAGAGACGCGGAGGGAAAGGTTTAATTGGTATGGAAACAAAGGAAGAAGATTTTGTTGAAGAATTGTTTATTGGTGCAACACATGAGTATATGCTGTTCTTTTCAAATCTTGGTCGTCTCTATTGGCTAAAAGTATACCAGATTCCTGAGGCAGGAAGGGCTGCGAAAGGAAAAGCACTAGTGAATCTTCTTCCTTTATCAGAAGGAGAAAGGATAACGACGGCACTTCCTGTTCGTGATTTCAAGGAGGGATTTCTTGTAATGTTTACTAAAAAAGGTTTAGTAAAGAAAACAGCCCTTGAAAAATTTAGTAACCCTCGAGGGAAAGGTATAATTGCATTGACACTACCCCCCGATGATGAACTGATTGCTGTAAGAAGGACGGATGGTAAAAGTGATCTCATTATTGGTACAAAAAATGGTTTTGCAATTCGTTTTAACGAAGAAGATGTAAGAGATATGGGTAGAAATGCAATAGGAGTGAAAGGCATAAAACTTCTTAAAGGTGACGAAGTTGTCTCTGCTGAGGTAGCTCAAGAAAGAACTACATTGCTTACTGTTACAGAAAGAGGTTTGGGGAAGCGTTCAAAAATAGAGGATTACAGGGTTCAGTCAAGGGGTGGTAAGGGTGTAATATCTATAAAGGTAACAGAAAAAGGTGGGAAAGCAGTTGGACTTATGCAAGTGAGAGAAGAGGACGAAGTTGTTATGATATCCAGTTCGGGTAAACTCATCAGAACACTTGCTAAAAATATACCCATACACGGAAGAAACACACAGGGGGTGAAATTAATGGATATTGAGGGAGATGATAAGGTTGTGGGTATAGGAAGGGTTGCAGAACGTGATTAGCTATTTAACCCATATTATTCATAAAAATTTTGGCAGATGCAGTATTTGAGCGGTTTTAAATTCTTTCGAAGAAAGAATTTTCCTCGGAGGCTCGATTATATCGAGCCGAGAATGAGCGAAAATACTGCATCTGCCAATTACTCATGAATTTATGAATAAAGTGGGCTAAACATGTATTTCAACGACATCTTTATCTTTTAAAACATAATTTTTTTCAACTCGTTGTCCCTCGAATTTTGCGGATCCCCATACTCGAGCAAATTTCAAATTTACCAAAAAATCTTTATGAATAAATTCTGCAAGATCAAGTATCGTTGAGCCTTCTGGAATTGTAAAAGGCATTGAAAAGTCAGGTTCTTTTCCTGGAGGCTTTGAGTAGACTCTTATAATTCCAGAAAGCTTAAAAATTTCATGTTTTAGTTCCTCGAGATTCTCTTTCTTCTTTGCTGAAACCGCAATACAGTTAAAAATGTGACCATATCTCTCTTGAACTTTTCTGAATGCACCTTCTGCGTTAGGTAAATCCTTTTTATTTGCAACAATAATGGCTCGTTTAAACACCCCCACCTTGACTTTAGATTTGGAATCCTGAACCATTAACGAAGAATCTTTGTTAGTGAATATATTCCACCTCTCAAGTTGTTCAAGGATCAACTCTGCCTGTACGTCAGGGTCTTCGGATAAATCTAAAGTTATAATTAATGCATCAGCATATCTTAAGAGGCTTGATACCCATCCATCAGTAGCTTCGTTTCCTATGGGAGGAAGGTCAATAAGTTGTATCTGGATATCTTCATAGGGCATCATTCCAGGTAAAGGCATAATTGTTGAAATTGGATAATCAGCAATTATTGGGCTAGCATTTGTTAAAGAAGCAAGTAGGGACGATTTCCCCGAGTTTGGTAATCCAACTAAAGCTATCTGTGCCGCACCTTCTTTGGTTACAATATAGAGGTTACTTCTTCCCCCTTTTTTCTTAGTTGCTGCCTCTTTTCTTAGCTGTGAAAGTCTTCTCCGTAAGTCAGCTCTTAATTTGTCCGTACCTTTATGTTTTGGTACAGTGGATATAAGGTCTTCAAGGGATGCAATCTTTTCAGCAGGAGTAGATGCCTGCTTAAATCTTTTTTCCGCTTCAAAATATTCTGGAGGAAGATTCGCCGGCATACCTATTAATCCGAAATAATGAGATATTGCTTAAAATTATTTAAGTTTAAGTCAAAGAATAATAATTTATTTATTATTATAAAACAACTTAATTTTTATGATAATAGATGATCGAAAATAGTAAGTAGCAAAACGTTAGGGGGGATGTCCCTTGAGCGGACATTGTGAAATTTTT
>CAYOJI010000061.1:3378-12403 GCA_964404225.1 uncultured Nitrospiraceae bacterium | reverse complement strand
TCTTATGGGTAGTGTAGCATCGAAGGTTGTCAGTCATGCACCATGTTCTGTTTATATTGCTAAAATGGCATAAGATAGCTAAAAAATACTTATAAGGAATTGCGGCTCTTTCGTAAAAAGTTGAAAAAGGCACTTTAGAACGGAATACATTAGCAGAAAGGGGACATGTAAAGTGAATAAAAAGTCATTCCCACCTACGCGGGAATCCAGAAAATCAAGCCCAAGTGGGTTCCCGTTTTCACAAAATAATTGATTTTTTTAAATACTATGGGATATGATGTAAACCTGAAAACCTTATTATAAAAAATCTAATTTTGATTAAGGAAGGAGGCATTATTATGAAAAGTGTTATAGTTTCATTTTTTTGTGTGGTTATATGGATTTTGAGTTTAGTCTTTCCTATAAGTTCTGAGGCTATAGAAGTAAGGTTAGATGAAGATACCTTTGCTGATTTTCAGGTTCAGACAAGGTTTTTTTACCTGAATGCTGACAAGGGAAAATACAACTTCGGGCGTGAAATAAAAGAAGATAAAGATTATAGACTATTTAAAGATTACAGACCAAACTATTTTATGATCTACAAAGCGAGGATTGGAGCAAAAGGGCAGATAAATAAATTGATCAGTTTTTACACAAATATAGACGCTAATGATAATGAGGGTTATAAACCTATATTTTGGGAAGGTGCAATTCAATTTAATTTTTACCCTGAACTCGTATTGAAGGTAGGACAGATAAGGACGACCTTTAGTAGACATGTCCATGTAGGTCGTCACAATAGCCCTGTTATGTCAAGTGATGGAGACTATTTCCTGGCTGAGCAATTTAGAGATGCCTTAAAGGCTGTTAATCCCTATGAAGGAGGATTTAGAGAAAAACAACTTTATAAAAGGACGGATAGAGGGGTCATGTTAGCCGGTTCTATAGAAGAAGGGTTAATAAAGTATTTTGCAGGTATTTTTAATGAAGACAGAGGGAAAGATAACAGAGTTTGGAAGAATACAGGAGGCTTTTCTTCTATTGAAGTAGAAGGAGATCAACGTGATAAAAAGAATTTTGAGTACGATCTAAGGATTGAAATTACTCCTACTTTCTGGGGATTTCAACAGGAGCCCAATGTCTCTGATCCCTCTTCGAGGGTGTATCAAACTTATGGTGGTAAAATTGATACCATGACTTTTGGAATAGGATATCATCATGAAAAACATTTAGATAATGCAGATGAAGATCTTTATGGTACTTCATCTCTTTCAAGAGATGGTTATGCAGTTGATTTCTCTTTCGAAAAGAAATTAGGAAAATTTCTTCCGGGTGCAGAGCTTGGATATATGTACTTTGATGATACACATTTTTACCAGACAGGTCCTGAAAGCTTTAAAAAAGGTGATGCCTGGACATGGTATGGAGAGGCACATCTGATTTATAGAGAAAAAGTAGGAATGGGTTTTCCCGGAATTGGATTTAGGTATGAATATGTGAATGTGGATGGAGAATTTGAAAATAAGAAGGACCTTGTTTATGAAAGATATGGAGCCTGTCTTAGCTATTATCCAAGAAGCAAAGGAGATAATATTGATGTGACTAATAGGATAGGGATAGGATTTGATTATGTAAAGGCACATGGTGCTTTAAAGGCTTATATTAACTCTAAATATAGAGATTTTGAAAAGAATGATTCTAATTTCACTTTGTATGTAGGAATCTATGCCCAATTTTAAGGGCTTATTATATTTTTATGAAAAGTTTGTGGTAGAATAAGGTTACGTTGCGAGTGGCATTATTATTTTAAGGTTATCCCGTCTTTTTAGAGATAAAGAACTGCCCGCTCCAAGCGGGCGGTTCTTTTCAAAAAACACCTTTTTCGAATTTTTGAAGATAAAATTCACATTCATTTCTATTTTGCAAGCATAATTTTTGGTTAAATTTAATGCAATTTTATGATGCTATATGTATCTCTATTTTAGAATGTCTTGTTAATCTTTAATTTTTAAAAAGCATCATTTTGTTGCATTATATTATTTTTTCTTGAATTTTGGATACCCATGTGTTATATGATAACGATTTTTAAAATTTTAATTTTTAAATATCATAAAAATATTAAATGATTAAATTTGATATTTTAAAGAATGGTTAATCCCCATTTCCAATTTTAATTCTGTGAAGGAGGTGAGGCGAGGTTTAATTCATCTTTGATATTGCAGTCAACAATAATTATTTTATTGAAGGTATCAATCATAAAATAAAGGAGGGTTACGATGAGTTTTACAAGGAGGGTCTATCAATATTTAAAGGCAGCCTCGATAGCTCATGCGAAATGGGATTATGAAGTTTCGATGAACATAATAAGGAGTCGGAAGAGACTTTTAATATTGTTTGTATTACTGCTTCCGGTACTTGCGATATCTCTTCTGCACGCAGCGGATGTTATAGGGGGTAAGACAGCATATGGACCGGCACATTATTCGACGATGATATTTGTTATTTCTATATTGATTGGTCTTGGAGCTGGTTTAATAACAGGATGTATTGGAGCAGGTGGTGGTTTTATCATAACACCTGCTTTAATGGCTGCTGGGGTTAAGGGTATTATGGCGGTAGGGACAGATGTATTTCACATATTTGCTAAGGCTATAATGGGGACAACTGTTCATAAAAAGTTGGGAAATGTTTCTGTTGGGCTTGCAGTGGCATTTGTTTGTGGAAGTGCAATTGGTGCAACTGTTGGTGGGTATGTGAATAGGACATTATATAACATTGACCCTGCGATGAGCGATGTTTTTATTAGTGTGGTATATGCAGCGATTCTTCTATTACTCGGGTCATATGCACTGATTGATTATTTTAAACTGAGGAAGGTAAGTGGTGATGTAGGCGCACATGGTGGAGGTGGACATGGTGGTGGTAAACCAATGACTACAACAGCTATTGCACTTAAATTGCAAGCAATCAATATTCCACCTATGATTAAGTTTGATGAGGATTATGTTCCGGGTGGCAAGAGGATATCTGGTGTAATAATAGCATGTGGTGGAGTTATAGTTGGACTTCTTGCAGCGATAATGGGAGTTGGTGGTGGATTTATTACTTTTCCGATGTTCATATACACATTTGGAATATCGACGATGACCACAGTTGGGACTGATATTTTACAGATTATATTTACAGCTGGATATGCATCGATATCACAATATGCAATATATGGTTATGTATTTTACACACTTGCAATGGGGATGCTTTTAGGTTCACTTATTGGGATACAGGTTGGGGCACTCACAACAAAGGTAGTAAAAGGGATACATATTAGGGCATTTTATGCATTAACAATCCTTGCGGGTTTTGCAAATAGGGCAACAGTTGTTCCTAAGAAATTAGGAGACCTTGGATATATAAAGATATCCAAGGGGCTGGCATCAGGGATAGAGGCAGTTGGTTTCTGGGTATTTTGGATAATGATAGGTATATTTGCTATTTGGTTGTTTGCAAAATTCTTTGGTAACATTGGTAAATTAAGAGAGGAGGAATGATAAGATGCCAGTAAGACATGGAAAACATTTAGGAGTAGGGATAATCTTAACGATATCATTTTTTGTAGTATTATTTTTGATGTTTTCACCGATATTTCCAAAATCAACAGAAGGGAAACCGCAAAATGGACTTGAATGGGCAGATGAGATGTTTAATAGGCTTGCAAAGGGTTCTTCTTATTTTATACCTAAGGTTGCAAAGAGTAATGAGAAGTTTATGGGGCATATGTTTTCTGTTAACTTAAAGATGGATAAACCTGATGACAAGCCTGGTGCAGCGGAGGAGAGGGCAAAGAGGGCATCACAGCTATTTATTGTAAATCAATGTGCAAATGTTGAAGTAAATGGTTCTGAGTTAAAGATAGAAGGTGACCTTGGCAAGGTATTATCAGTAGCATTAAGGGATTCTGAGACAATGTACAATAATCAAGGTGATAAATTAAAAGAGCTATATGCTACTGCGATGGGGACAGATGATGTAAAGCAGATTTTTAGACAGTGGTACAATGTGCTTGAAAAAATGAATAAACAGTTTATTAAGGAAAAAAAGGCAGCTGAGGCTAAAATAGTAAGTGATGTTTCAAAGAAGGCTATAGAGGCAGCATATAACTATTATGGGATAATACCAGAAAAGGTAAAAAACAAAATTGGGCTAATGACATTTTTATTAGTATTTTATGTTGCATACACGATGTGGTGGGGATTTGCAATATTTTATTTATTTGAGGGATTTGGGTTAAGTATGAAGAAGGCAAAAGAAAAGAAAGAGGTATAGGAGGGAGAAATGAAGATACTTGTTCCGATAGATGGTTCAGATAATTCAATGGAGGCTGTAAGGATAGCCTTAAAATATGCAAAGGCTACAAAGACAGATATATATTTAATGACAGTAATACCTTTTATATCAGGGCTTGATCTTGAACTTACAGCGAGTGCAAGAGAAAGTCTTGAAAGTAAGATGAAGGCGCGTGGGGAGGAGATACTGAAACAAGCACAAGATATTTTATCGGCAGAAGGTGTTACTGCGAGCACGATAATTTCATCTGCGGTTTCTGTTGCTGACGAGATAATAGATTTTGCTGAGAAAGAGAAGGTTGATTTAATTATAATTGGTAGTCGAGGTATAGGTGGTGCTGCAACGAGATTTCTTATGGGTAGTGTAGCATCGAAGGTTGTCAGTCATGCACCATGTTCTGTTTATGTAGTAAAGTCTTTATAATTTTAAAAAGAATTTATTTAAGTAGTAAGTCTATTTTTTTTAAAGCAGGCGGCTGAATATTCTTTAATAGAGCCGCCTTATTTTTGAGTATTAGCCCAAAAGTTATAAAAGTTAGTTTGTTTTTTATAGTCAATTGATGGTAAAGTTATTATAAAAGTTGTTCCTGTATCTGCAGATTCTTCTTTTGTTTTTGTTTCAAAAGTTATATTACCACCGTGCTTTTTTATAATAGCATATGAGATTGTTAAGCCGAGTCCTGTTCCTTCACCAACTTTTTTTGTTGTGAAAAGCGGGTCAAAAACCCTTTTTCTGTGTTCAGGCTTAATTCCTATACCTGTGTCTGAGATTCTGATTTCAACATTTTGATTGCCATTTAATGTTTTCGTGGATATTTTAAGAACTCCACCACCTTTCATCGAAAAAACTGCGTTGTTTATAATATTTAAAAAAACTTGCTGTAGTTCAGAAGCGTCACCTCTTACCAAAGGCAACGATTCAGATAGTTCTTTCTCTACTTTAATATTATTGATTAAAAAGGTATTTTGTTCTATGATAAGCACATCGTCTATACACTTATTAATATTTATATCCTCTTCCCTATGCTCTCTAAATCTAACAAAGCTTAAAAGATTTTCGACAATCCTTTTAGCATTATTACCTTGCTTTTGTATAGTGGACAGCATATCGTAGATTTTCGGGTCTGAATATTTTTTCTCTAAGAGTAAATCTGTAAAGCCGAGAATTACTGCTAATGGGTTATTGATTTCGTGTGCAACTCCTGCAGCTAGCGTTCCTATCGACAATAGTTTGTCAGTCTGATACATCTTTTCCTCAAATTGTTTTCGTTCTGTAACATCCACAATAGATACAACACATTTTTTAGACCCGCTAATCTTTGAAATGTTTAAGATAATATCCCGAACTCTTCCTTCTTTGTCGATTAATTGTGTTTCATAATCCAGTGGTGCAGTTTTCGACTCGAGCTTTCTCATATTATAATAATGTATTAACTTATCGCGTTCGCTTTTCTTAAAAAATTCTATCCATTTCTTTTTTCCTTCTATCTCTTCTTTTGAATAACCTGAAAGTTTTTCGAATTTCGTGTTAACCATAGATATAATATCATCACTCTCGATTATCAATGTTGGATTTCCTGTGCTTTCAAAAACAGCCTTGTATTTTTGTTCTGATTTTCTAAGTGCTTCTTCTATTCTTTTACGTTCAGCGATCTCCTGTTGAAGTCTTTCGTTTGCTAAAGTTAATTGCTCAGTGCGTTTTCGTACCCTCCCCTCCAATTCATCTTTAGCTTTTTGAAGTTCTACTTCTATCTGTTTGCGTTCATTAATTTCTCGGGATATGCTCTCTATCATCTTATTTGTCACTTCTTTTAAAGACTCTAACATTTCAATATTTGAGCTACCATAAATTTTTGCATTTAAGAAACCCTTCGAAACCCTGTTTAATACATCGAAATGTTCTGCAAGAACAATTGCTATCTCGTGCAGCATATTAATAACTTCAGCAATCTCTTCAGCGGTCAGATTAACAACATGTTTTAACTTGCTGATTAATTCAACATTCGAATCTTCGGAGATTCGCACTGTAGGGTCACCTTGTGAAATTTTTTTTAGTGCCTCAAAGACTTCCGAGAGTCCGATAGCTAACTCCATGCTCAAGCTTTCTAATTCTCTATCCCTTGCTTCAACAATTTCTCTAAATTCTCTCAATTGCCTATTGACTATATCGAGCGTAGCCCGCATTGCTGGTACATTCATATTTATATTAAAAACCTCGCAATTAAGACATAATTCCATTTTTTCTAAAAATTTGCCCTGAATTTCATCTCGGCAATGGGTTCCTGAAAATAGCCAACACTTTAAATCTTTTGATTTATAAGCAGGACATTCTTTCTTCTTACAATGGAAAAAAACCCAACACCTTACCATTTCCTCCTTTTTTCTCAAAACTCGATATCCTCCTATTTATAGTATTATAGTATTATATCACTATAACAATTATAGATATAAAAATATTCAACACAGTATTAAAATTAAAAAGGGTATTTTCTCGAAAAGTCGATAAGATAACATAAATATTGAACATCTATCTCTTTTCTTGGTATTTTATTCGAGCTATTAACAAATTTGAAAAAGTAGTCTTTTATAATATAATTTTAATTATAATTTAAGAAAAAAATGAAAATTAAAAGTTTTGTAACCTCACTTATAGAAAAATACCATCCATTTAATATTAAGTATTTCAAATTATTGGTTTTATCCTTAATGATTATACTTTCCTGTGCTGTTCTCATACTCGGTTGGACATCTTCTAAGAAGGTTAGAGATGTTGTTACAGAAGACTTCAATCAACAGCAATTAGTGATTGCAAGGTATATAGCAAAGCAGATAGTTAACAAAATAGAGGCATTAAAAGAAGAACTTGTTCTTCTAAGTATATCCCCTGTCATAGAATATCCTCCACCGAATTATATTAAAGATAGGCTGAACATTGCCTTTTCTAATCTTAGAGAAAAAGGTCTTGTTGAAATAGAGGTTATAGATGGTATAAAAATGAAAGGTTATTCTATATCAAATGAGAAAGCGTTCACTATTACGCCTCTTATTTTAGAAGATTTTAAACTCATAGAATGGGCAAAAATACCAGAGAATAAAGGCAAGGTTCGTATATCTAAAATATACATAAAACAGATTAATAAATTTAAAATCCCTTTCATGAAAATATACTTGCCAGTATGGCAACCCTCTCCGAAAGAGTTGCAACAAGTATCGCCAAAAAAGTTTTCTGGGGTTATAGTGTTTGAGATAAGAGTAGACCATTTTATCGAAGGTGTTACTAAAGAAGTAAAATCAGGGAAAACAGGATATGCATGGGTTATAGACGAAAGTGGCATTTTTCTCTATCATCCCTACAGATATTTTGTGGGTGAAGATGCTTTCCGTGTAAGAAAAGGAAAGAATCCCGCGATATCTTTTAAAAAGATTAACGAAATTCAAAAATACAAGATGTTAAGGGGTGAGGAGGGGACAAGCTGGTATATATCAGGTTGGCATGGCGGGATCGAGGGAGAGATTAAAAAATTAATAGCATATACACCGATAAAATTATATGACATCTTTTGGTCGGTTGGGGTAGTTGCACCTATAAGTGAGATTGAAGGCACAATTTACTCTATACATCTTCAACAATTTTTTCTTCAAGCATTAATAATATCAATCATAATATTCGGGGGGCTGACCATAAACTTTATGATACTTAGCTGGTCAAACATGTTGGAACAAGAAGTTAACAGAAAGACGAAAGAATTACGAATGTCTGAACAAAGATATAAATCACTTATAGAAAATGCTGAAGATATAATTTTCACGATTGACTATAACGGGAATTTCCTTTCAATTAATAAATACGCTATGGATTTTTTTGGAAAGAAAGAAGAAGAAATTATCGGAAATAATATATTAAAAATTATGGGGTGGTCTGCGGGAGAAGTGCTTCTTTTGATGATTCAAAAAGTATTCGAAACAAAGGAAAGCAAACAAATAACCCATCTGATTACCATTGGTGAAAATGAATACTGGTTTAATACAAAACTTAGAGGACTATGGGATGAAGAGGGTAACATTTATGCAGTTCTTGGGATTTCAAGGGATATTACGATGTCGAAGAAAAAGGAAATCGAGGAGCAGAGATACCAGACAGAAAAACTTGCTTCATTAGGCACATTGGCCGCAGGAGTTGCACACGAGATTAATAACCCCCTCGGCATAATTCTCGGATTTACAGATATACTTTTAGAAAGAGCAAGGACGGGAACAGAAGAATACGATATGTTAAAAACAATCGAAAGACAAGGACTCCATGCGAAAAGTGTTGTTGAAAACTTATTGAGTTTCGCACGTTATTCAGAATCTATTATAGAGTCCATTGACATCAATGAAAATATTGAAGTAATTCTGAATATTGTAAAAAATACATTGTTTTTAAACAGGATTCATTTAGAGCTTGATTTAGGAGATAATTTACCTCCGATAAAAGCAGACGCACGTGAAATACAACAGGTTTTTCTAAATATCATTAATAATTCCATCCATGCTATGAGAGGAGGGGGAACTTTAACTATTCAAACGAGGCCAATAGGTCTTGATTATGTTGAAATACGTTTTTCTGATACAGGACACGGGATTAAAAGGGAACATAGAGGTAGAATCTTTGACCCATTATTTACTACAAAAAAGGTCGGCGAAGGAACTGGATTGGGTCTATC
>CAYOJI010000061.1:0-3368 GCA_964404225.1 uncultured Nitrospiraceae bacterium | reverse complement strand
TGGTATAATTACAAAATACGGTGGGACTATAAATTTCGAAACAAAAACAAAGGAAGAATCGGAGGAAACAGGAACAACTTTTATAATAACCTTCCCAACAGAGCATAAGATAAGCAAGGAACAAAAAACCCAGTTATAAATTGAATACACGAGGCAATTCGTTAACTTTACTAATTTTTTCAGAAATGTTTAAATTAACCTTATAAGCAATGTTATTTTAAGGAGGAGTTAACATGCGAGAGAAGATATTAGCTGTAGATGACGAACCCGATATGTTAAAGCTTTTGTATATGATAATTAAAGAAAAGACAAATTATGAAATCGTTACTACGAATAATCCTCTTGAGGCGATCGAATTGGCTAAGCAGGGTGGATTTGACTTAATTATAGCAGACTTGAAAATGCCAGGACTTGACGGAATGGAACTACTGGAAACTGTTAAGCGCATTGATAAGGACATCCCCGTTATTATACTAACTGCGTACGGAACAGTTGAATCGGCTACCGAAGCAATGGAAAAAGATGCTTTTGACTTTATCACAAAACCTTTTAAAAAGGAACAGATATTGTATACGCTTAATAAAGCCTTCAAATGGTTGCAACTTCAGAGGGAAAACAAAATATTGAAAGAGAAACTAAGAAAACTCGAAAAAGATAATGCTTAGAAAATCATTTTTCAATAAAATGATTTTTGACGAATTCTTCTATATAGAATTGTGTAATAGCATCATCATACATCACCATATCAAGTTGTTTTGTGTAAGCAGTTAGTTTACCAAGTATTTCTAAATCGCTCTCGATAATAGATCTTTTGTATTTCTTTATAACTGCATCTATAAGATCATTAACAACCTTAACTTCAAACCCGAGCCGTTTAAGGATCTCTGTTATCAACCGAACCCTTCTAAGCCTTCTATCGATATGAGCACCACCGCCCTTAAAAAAGAAGCGGATATAGTTATCATTAAGATTCTCTCCTGCGAATGCTTCTACCGTTGAGAGGTGATAACCGAGGCGAAGTTGAAAATTCATATAATTTCTTGAGATAAAAACAAAACTTTTCTCTCCGCTCTTCAGGAGTTCTTCCTCTGGAATGCTTGCTGTATGAGCCATCATGCCAAGGAGTCCCTTTATATCTACTGGACTACCTTGAGGCCATCTCATGGCAGAGAGTCCCTTTATAAATGCATTCAGTGGAATAGATTTGATATGTTGAGGGTATAAGATATTAGGGTGTTCTTGCTCTATACCACCGTCAAGGTCAATAATATATATAACAAGCGGAATTCCAGCCGCGAGTTTATGAGTTTCTCCGAGTTCATCAGTTGTGACATCAGTAATATGAAACATTTCATTCATTGCTATTTCATGACAAAATCGAGTGATATCATGGTATGTTTGACAAAATTCAGGTTTGAAATTTATATCGTCCGGGTCTACCAAATTAAGTGGAATAATCCACTTTACAACCCGTTGGAGTACTTTAAAAATCTGGGTTTCTTTAAATTGATTTTCCCTTTGTTCTGCTAATTCTATTAGTTCATCTACTTTGCCTTCATAAACATTACAATTAAATGCGTCTACTGTAATTATCTGGCCAGGTTTTAGCGTTTTTGTACCTATCTGTGTATCCAAAATGCATGGAATTTGAAATTCCCTTGCAAGAGTTGCCATATGTCCTGTTGTGCTACCAGAGTCTGTTATTATTGCGGTAGCTTTATCCATAACTATAACATAAGTTGGGGATGTCCCCTTTGCAACGAGAACAGCATCCTTAGGAAAATTTTTTAAATCATCCTCTGACATCACTACATGGACAGGACCATACCCTATGCCTTTACACGCGATGATTCCTTTATCCAATAATATATTATAGCCCGGGATATGTGGAGGTATAGGTTTTGTAAGTTCTTTTGCTAAAATTCTCAATCGCCGTGCCTGTAGTATATAAGGGTTTCCATCTCCATCTATTGCCCATTCAATGTCCACAGGGAAGCCGTAATGTTTTTCAATTGAAACAGCGTAATTTGCAAGCTCTTTGACTTGTTGTTCAGAAAGGCAAGGCTTACCTTTGATCTCTTCAGAAAGGGGAATCTGCTGAATTTCTCCATCAAGGGTGCAAAATAACATAGTTTTTTGTATAGGTATCTTTTTTTCTGCAATTGTAAATGAAGAGTCTTTTGATACAACATAGATTTCCGGCGTTGTTGTCCCCTCGACTACACATTTGCCTAATCCATGTACTGCATTAATTATAATTTTATTACTTTTAGGATCAGTGGGATCACTGGAATACACTACACCGCCAGCCTTGGCATCAATCATTTTAAGGATACCTACGGACATTATCATTTCATAATCTTGAATGCCCTTTGTTTTAAAATAGAAGATGACCCTTGATGTGAAGAGGCTCGCAACGACTTCTTTATATTTTAGAAGGATATCAGTAGATGGCACGTTCAAATATGTAGCAAATTGTCCAGCGAAGCTAAAATCGCCGTCTTCACAAATGGCACTGCTTCTAACGGAGACCCTAACTTCCTCGCCACATATTTTGCAGAGTCTCCGATAGGAGTCCATGATGTCTTTTTTAAGATCACCAGGAATTTCGCCATTAATGATCATAGCTTGAAGTTCTTTACTATTTCTGTTAAGAACATCGAGGTTGTCAAACACCACATTGGACAGTTTTTCTTTTATTTTTTGAAAAAAATCATTATGATCCATGAACCGTTTAAAAGCATAAGAACTGATAGCAAATCCGTGCGGAACAGGAAGTTTTATAACATTTTTGACTTCGCAGAGATTAGCAATTTTGCCCCCAACTTTGTCTACCATTTTCCTAGTGATTTCATCAAAAAAGAGAGTGTAACTACTGACGGGTATTTCAATTTTTCTTGAAAGGATACCTTCAATCTGAGAGCTAATGAAATTTAATCGATCATATAAAATAGAATATTTCCCGAGGGAAAGATCATTTAAGTTCTTTATAATTTCTTTAACATTTTCGTAAAGCTGTCTCGTTTTAACTTCAATGTATGTTCTATCAAAAAGAAATTCACCCGATAGCTTTTCGCTCATATCAGCCATGTGTTCAAGAGCAATATTGTTCAAATCGAGAAGATCGCGGAAGATACTGTATTTTTTTCTAAGAAACTGTTTTTTCCCCAAGGATGAATTTGGCAGCATATCTTTTTTACCCGAAAATATCTTAAAAAGTCTGTGAAACATAGTTTGTATTATATGTCTAAAAAAAAAACTTGACAAGGTTTTTTTAGTATGGTAAAGTAACCAATATCTGCGAGCTTTGTTATAACATTATTATATTATAATAAAATTATTATAACATTATTATAATAAAAATGAAG
>CAYOJI010000060.1:0-12435 GCA_964404225.1 uncultured Nitrospiraceae bacterium | reverse complement strand
TGGACAGATATGAAATCTATATTATGCTAAAAATTTATAGCAATTCCTTGAATCTTATAAGGTCAGAAAACCTATAAAGGGTTGACATCGCTTTACTTACAGTCGATATCCCTACTTCTTCGAGTGCCGCTATCGGATTAAGCCCCCCAACTATTACCATACCCGCTTTATCCATACTAACAGGTATCTCAAGAAGTGGCTGATTAGGATTGCCAAATAGTAATATACCTCCTATCCCCTTCTCCTTCATCATCTCCTTTAATTCCTTCGCCTTCTCAAGGCTCACTACAGGTATCTCTCTAAAACTCGCGAGTATTTTCCCACTCCTATCCTTTACAGCACCCCTTACATCTGTCATCTTGCTCTTTATAAATATCTCAAGGGGATCAAGGGATGATCCCTCATAACTTATTAGAGCAGTAAACCTTAATGGCTCATTATTTATCTGTAAAACTCCCCCAAATTTCGATGCTACTGGTATCCCTGCCTTCAAAAATATCCCGTTTATCGTCACACTGCATACCGTCCCAAATCCTACACTCTTTTCAGGCACCATAAGTTCACCTATCCTTTCCCCGCTCCTCTTTAAAACTACCCTATCTGACATAACATAGCACGACGAAAATACTGCCTTCATTATCTTGATCGCTTCCTTAAGTTTGTCCCCCGGTATAAAAGAAACATTGAGAATTATATCCCCTTCCATCTTCTCAAGATCAAGATTTGTAAGATATGAAAGTGTCTCTATCCTACTACTTACAAAACCTACCTTCTCTGAAACTAATGCCTGTGAAAGCTCTTCCCTCCCCTTCTGCGTTATCATCCTTCCCTCTTTCCCATATACCTTCGTAAAACCCCTCTCATCAAGTATCTTTAAATGATACCTCACTGTCCGCTCAGAAAGTTCAACACCATAAAAATTTAGCTGTCTTGATATTTCCCTCGAACCAAGGATCTTATCAGGATTTTTATCAAGAATTTTTAATATGGAAATCATCGTCTTATTCATAAAATTACACTTTCATCTCGATAATATATATATTTTTTAACCCTAATTACATTATTTAGGTTAACTGATTAACTGAAAAATAACGGAGTTTTGCATTTTTATTTTATAAATACTTCCTTCTTTTCTTAAGAGGATC
Source organism: uncultured Nitrospiraceae bacterium (assembly GCA_964404225.1). Lineage (GTDB taxonomy): Bacteria > Nitrospirota > Thermodesulfovibrionia > Thermodesulfovibrionales > SM23-35 > Kmv42. Next base: position 11,290 of record CAYOJI010000060.1, on the reverse strand, counting down.
AATCCTAACAGCACAAATAGCTGTTTCAGGGGTTTTTGATATTGGATCAACAACAGGATTAAATAATTGATTTATCTTTTTATCAGCTAGATTTGCAATCAAAAGACCTATTGGTATCTTGTCAGACAGCTCAATTAAGGTATTAATTTTACCCCATCTCGATGTAACTGCCACTTCCTGTCCGTCTTCTATATTGAAGTCAGAAGCATCTTTCGGATTAATATAAACTAATTCCCTTCCACTTAGAATTCTCAAACCTTCTAAGTGCTGGGAGATTGAATCATTCATATAATTAAATCCTTTTGTCAATATTAAAGGAAAATCCATGTTTGGGACTTCAGAAGTCGCTTTAAATTCAATCGGACTAAATCTATATCTATGGTTTTGATGTTTAGTTTTTGAAATAGCTAATAGTTCTGAGTGAATTTCTTCTACAGAATTATAATCGAAACCCTTTACTCCTAATCTTTTTGCAATATCACAAATTATCCTCCAGTCAGGTAATAAACCCTCTTTTGTATTCAAAACCTTTTCGATACGCTGTTCCCTATTACCTATACTTGTAAATGTGCCGTCCTTTTCTAAAAATGTCGTTACAGGCAAAATAACATGAGCAAATTGAGAAGTGTCATTAATGAATATATCCTGTATAATTATAAATTTTACCTTCTTCAATGCATCCCTAACCAATTTATAAGGAATAACCTTAAAAATAAGATCAGAGCCAATAATATATAGTACTTTGATTTTACCTTCTTTAGCCTTTTCTAAAATCTCATATAGGGTTAACCCAGGTTCTACATCCAAATTCGTATTCCATATTCTTCCTAAATGCTCATTCACCAAAGAATCCTTTATAGGCTGAAACGATGGATAATAATCTGGTAAGCATCCAGAGATACAAAGACCTAAGCTGTTATTTTTCTCCCATAATGGAATCAAACGGTTTTTACTGTTAAGCAATGATAAATTTATAATAGATGACACATTTAAAGTAGCATTGGTATATTTTGTGATATCCGGTGACCAGAAAATCATTGCAGGATAATTTCTGGCAAAAATCTCTGCTGCTTCCTCAAGTAATTCACGAGAAACCCCTGTAAGTCTCTCTACTCTTCCTCCCGTAAAGTTCTCAAGAGATTCTCTGAATTCTTCATAATTTTCGCACATCTCTTCAATAAAACCTTCTTCCTGTAAATTATTATTTACTATAAAATTACACATACCCATAATCACTGCAGACTCGGTTCCAGGATACACTTTCAACCATACATCAGAAATTAAAGTAAGGTCTGTTTCTTTAACACTGATAGTAATAAGTCTTGTACTTTTTGATACCGCATTTTTAATTTTCATCGAGATAACAGGATGAGATTTGGTTATATCTGAGCCCACAATAAGAATACATTTCGATTCCGAAAGATCATCTTTTAGATTTCCGAGCCTCTCAATTACCCCTGTTTGTATAATCGCATTTATAGAAGGTAAGTCAGATAATCTTATTATCGAATCTATATTGTTTGATTTCATTACTACCCGTGCAAACTTTTGAGCTATGTAATTATCCTCATTAGTACATCTAGGTGAAGCAATCATTGCAAATTCACTACCTTTAATTTTCTTTAATTTCTTTGCTATCAAATCTATCGCACTATCCCATGATGCCTCTTCAAATATAGTTTTAATGGTATTTATTTCAGATTTTGATTCTGTCTTTTGATATTTTAGCTTCTTTTTTCTAATAAGAGGGGTATAAAATCTATCTTCACTACTAACAAATGAAATGCAAAACCGTCCTCTTACACAAAGCAATCCTTTATTGACTGAATGCTCAAAATTCCCTTTTACATTTACTATTTGATTATCTCTTGTTCCTATTAAGAGACCACATCCTAATCCACAATGTGGACAAACTGTTTTTGACTCAGTTAATGGTCTGCGAAAATCCTTTATTATCAAAGCACCAACAGGACATCTGACAACACATTCACCGCATGAAATACAATTAGATTCCAATATTGGCTTGTCGCCAAAAGTTGCAATCTTGGTATTGATACCCCTTCCTGCAAAGTCTATCGAGCTCATTCCGACTATCTCATGACATGTCCTTACACATATCCCGCATAACACACATTTATTATGATCACGATAAAAAAATGGATTCGAATCATCTATGGGGGTCTCTTTATTAGGTAGCCGCAAACGCCGAACACGATTTTTGTCAATCTTCATAAATGCCATGATCCTCTGTAACTGACACTGACCTTTCTTCAGACAATTCTTACAATCCATGTGATGATTTGCTATTATCATCTCAACAATAGGACGGCGTGTTTTATCAATCAAATCTGTGTTTGTTTTTATATGCATTCCTTCTCTAACCATTGTCCTACATGATGTAACAACATGACCATCGTCAAGTTCTACAAGACAGAGCCTACAACTTCCAGCAGGTTTCAAATCAGGATGATAACAAAGATGTGGTATATACATTCTGTTATCAAGTGCAGCTTTAAGGATAGATATATCTTTGTCAACTAATAATCTCTGGCCATCTATTTCTATATTAACTTTCTCCATCGAATACTCCTTAGATCTATTTACTCAAAACTACATACGTCAGCCGGACATTTTTTATCAATAATATGTGCCTCATACTCATCCCTAAAATACTTTATAGTAGTTAATACCGGATTCGGCGCAGTTTTTCCAAGACCACAGATAGAGGCAATCTTTATTGATTCACTTAATTCTAATAATGTGTCAATATCCTCGAGTCTTCCTTTCCCTTTTGTTATATCATCTAATATATCAAACATCTGCTTTGTACCAAGCCTGCATGGAATACATTGTCCACATGATTCACGTTGGGTAAAATCAAGAAAATACCTTGCAACATCAACCATACATGTATCTTCATCCATGACAACCAGACCCCCCGATCCCATTATTGAACCAACTTGTTTTAAAGAATCGAAATCAACTGGTAAATCAAGCATATCCGCGGGTAAACAGCCACCCGAAGGTCCCCCCGTTTGCACCGCCTTAAATTTTTTATTACCGGGTATCCCTCCTCCTATATCAAAGATTATCTTCCTCAATGTAGTTCCCATTGGTACCTCTATTAGACCACAGTTAACAACTTTACCAGTTAAAGAAAATACTGCTGTGCCTTTACTCTTTTCCGTTCCCTTTTTTAAAAACCATTCAGCTCCATTTTTTATGATTAAGGGGACATTAGCAAATGTTTTTACATTATTAAGTAAGGTTGGTTTATTCCACAGCCCTTCCTCACTTGTTCGAGCACGAGGCATGGGTCTTGGCATTCCACGTTTACCTTCTATCGAGCGGACAAGAGCAGTAGATTCACCACATACAAAAGCACCTGCTCCTTGAAAGATATCAATTTCAAAAGAAAAATTACTATTGAGTATATTATCCCCAAGAAACCCTTCATACCTTGCCTGTTCAATAGCAATCTTTAATCTTTTAACGGCTAACGGATATTCTGCCCTGACATAAATAAAACCCTTTTGTGCACCAATAGCATATCCCGCTATTATTATGCCTTCTATTACAGAATGAGGATTCCCCTCCATAACCGAACGATCTTGGAAAGCCCCTGGATCACCTTCATCAGCATTACATATCACATATTTAATATCAGAATCCACATTTTTACACGCCTCCCATTTCTTGCCCGTTGGGAAACCAGCACCTCCAAGTCCTCTTAAACCTGACTTTTTAATCTCGGAAACAACTTCTTCTGGTTTCATATCTTTTATAACTTTCCTCAATCCCTCATAACCCCCTACTTCCATATAGTCTGATATATCTTCGGGATCAATATTTCCACAGTGTTCCAATATAGCCCTTTCTTGCTTCATGTAAAATGGGATGTCTTTATAATAAGTTATGGGCTTTCCTGTTATAGGGTTCTTATATAAAAGTCTTTCTATAGGTTTAATGAGACCTATTGCTGAGTCTAAAATAGCCTTTAAGTCTTCCTGTTGAACCTTTGTATAAAATATACCTTCTGGTTCAATAACAATCAATGGACCTTGTTGGCAAAATCCATGACATCCAGTTTTTTTAAATTCTATTATTTTATTAGAATGTAACTCATTTATGTTACTCTTCAATATGTCGAAGAGCTGGTCAGAACCTCCGGATAGGCAACCAGTACCTTGACAGACCAGAATCCTGAGTTTGTTATCCATTTTTTCCTCCACTAATCGAAGTAAACAATCTTTCAGCTTTCTGGGGTGTCATATCTCCGTGTACTTCGGCATTTACTCTTACGCATGGAGCAATCGCACAACATCCAATACATGCAACAGTTTCAAGTGTATATTCAAGATCTTCAGAGGTTTCACCTTCTTTAAGACCTATTGTCTTTTCAATAGTTTTTAAAATCTCTGGAGCTCCTCTAATATGACAGGCTGTACCCCTACACACTGCTACCCTTCTTCGCCCTAAAGGAAGTAGTCTGAACTGAGCATAAAATGAAGCAACGGAGTATACACGACTTTCAGGAACCTTTAAAAAACGTGCAATATCAATCATTGCCTCTTCGGGTAAATATCCTAAATTTTCTTGCACCTTTTGCAATATAGGTATTAGCTCCCCTCTATTTCCTCTATAGGATGCAAGAATGTCATTTAGTATTTCCTCTTCGATTTCCATAAAGTTATCTCCTGAAATTGCGGTAAGCAGTAATTAGATCTATTCTGTTGGAGGGAATAATTTCCCTCCAACCTTAATCTCTATTTTTTACCAAAATCTTCTCTTACCCATGACCTCTTTCTTCTTAAATTCTTATCAAAACTTAATATCGAGCACATCGCTCTGCATATCCCACACCTATTACATTTATTTGTATCTGCGTAAACATTATTGTCTTTTTCAGAAATACTTATAGCCCTTGCCGGACAGCTAACCATACAAAAAGGTGATGCACAAAATTTATAGCATATTAAATTAAGCATCTCTTCCTCCTTATCCCAAGATATTTTCTACTTCTTTTAAATCAGCTTCCATGACATATGGAATGCCAGATACATCAGCAGCCTCACGTGTCAAAGACATTAGGTCATTTCTATCAATATATTTAAGTGCAAATTTACGCGCTCCTGCCATAAGCTGTCTCAATCCTACTGCAAGTCTGTCATAATAGGTATAAATGCCTATTGCTGCTGGTGGGATTTTTTTGAAATCCTTCCCATATTTTTCTTTAAGCTGTGCAGCCCCATTAAATGTCCTTAACAAAGCCTCCTCGTACTCTTTACCTTTTCCAAACGCCTCTTCAATTAATCTTCCCTGTGTTTTACCTACCATACCCGCGGTGAGGGTTGAACGACCCATACATACTGCTTTTATAAATGGTGCTCCGAGCGCAATTGCCTTAAAGATCTGGTCTTCGAGCACAATACCACCAGCAATAGCAACAGATGGAATAAATTCACCCTTTTCTTGTAGTCTTTTTAAATATTTGTAAAGAAGACTTTCGAGATATACGGTTGGGATACCCCACTCATTCATCATCCGCCATGGACTCATCCCTGTACCACCACCTGCTCCATCAACAGTCAAGAGATCAATTTTTGCTTCGGAAGCGAATTTAACAGCCCGTGCAAGATCAGCAGGTCTATAAGCACCTGTTTTAAGTGTTACATATTTTGCACCGATCTTTCTTATCCTTTCAACTTCTTTTAAAAATGACTCCTCGTCCACTATTCCAAGCCGGGAGTGCCTTTCAAATTCCGCAATACCACCTAATTTATGGGCTTCCTGTACTGCTTTATTTTCAGGATCTGGCAATACAATATAGCCCCTTTGTTTGAGTTGTAAGGCCCTTTCAAGTGTAGGTAATTTAACCTCTCCACCAATACTCTTAGCACCCTGCCCCCATTTAAGTTCGATACCTTCAATCCCAAGTTTTTCGACAGCATATTCTGCGACACCTAATCTTGTATCTTCTACATTTAATTGTACAAGCATTGTGCCATAGCCATCATACCAATCTTTATAAATCTTAAATCTTCTTGCAAGTTCTGGAGAATTAACGATTTTGCCATTCTTAAACTCAGCCTTGGGATCCATTCCACAGACGTTTTCTCCACAAACTAATATCGAACCACATATTGCAGCACCTATTGCAGTCCCCTCCCAATTAACCCTTGCAATTTCGGTTGAACCAAGAGCACCTGTAAAAAAAGGAACCCTCATTTTTATAGATGTTCCATCTCCTGTTATTTCCGTCTCGATATTTACAGAAGGAAATGTTGCCTTGTCTGGATCTGCATCACAACCTACAGCACCCACGCATGTCCCATGAATATTAAAATGTGAGAAATCGACAGGATAGTCTTTCTCAGAACCTGAAATTACTTTACCAAATGGTTGAGGGTATATTATTTCCCTCCCCCTCATGGCTGACCTACCAACCTCACAATACCCGGGACAGCCATCTACACAATTCACGCAAAGACCCGAAAATGGCGACGGTGAAACTCTTGTTGTTGTCACCGTTGCTGCACTTGAATTTGGTTTACTTAAACTCATCTTCCCCTCCTAATATTTAGTGTTGCTCTCGATCTTTTAATAAAAATTAAGTATTTCTAAAATAATCATGCAAAAAATTTTTCAATAAATTAAAATTGCATAAATAATAAAATTTTGTTTATAAAATATGCCTAAAAGCTTATATAAGTATTTCTGCATTATCACCTCCCTCATTTCCAGCTGTAAAACAATCAATTAAAACAAAATTCTCTTTTTGGTTATTTCTCCTATCTTCTGAACTATAGCATTAGGAGGTTATTAAAACTTACATAAATTACAATTACATTACTGTTATAAGATTATCAAAGATCTCTTATTCCCATCGATATCCTCATATAGGCAATCGGTCACCAATTGTTTATTTTAAGACACGATAAATTTTATTATCAAGAAAATTTTTTTAAAAATGTGCGGTTACAATTTTAAAGGCTCTATTAAATTTTCTTTTTCAACTTAAAATGCATTGTGTGGCTAATGTATCTTTAATCTTATGTTGTAATAAAGCCATAATAAATGGGATTTTATAAAATAATATATATTTGATGGGAATAGATCACCTCTCAACTTTTTGATCATTAAAGGAATATCTATCTGAAGAGGGCAATTTTCTTTACAATGTCCACAGGTAAGACAAAGCTCAAGCCTTTTATTAACCTCTTCATCCGTCAATAAACTATAAATCAAACCCTTGCCACCAAGATTTTTACCCGAAGCAAAATAGTTACCTACTGTATTATACATAGGACAATTTAAAAGACAATTGCCACAATCTATACAGTAAAGAATTTCTTTAAAGCCTCTGTCTATAATTTCTCTTCTCTTGTTATCAATAAAAATCAATACAATATCTTCAGGAGCATGCACCCCTTTTAAAAATTTCTTCTCAATATCTGCTGTCTTACTAACACCACTTATAATTTCAACGAACGAAGGTATAATCGAACCCGTCGCATTGAAACAAATAATTTTTATCATATTCAGTGCATCTTCAATAGTTGGATAAATCTTATCTATCGAAGTAATAATAATATGTTTCTTTTTGCGTATAACTTGATAAATATTGCCTTCGTTATGGACAATCACTACCGAGCCTTCTTCTGCTGTAATAGCATTTGCTCCTGTTATCCCTATATTAGACTTGTCAATGTAATCTTTTATTTCATCCCTAACAGCATTTACTATTTCTTCTGGATATTCACTAATATTTTTCCCATAGATATCTGTGAGTTTTTCCGCTATTATCTTTGCTGAAAGGTGTGATATAGGACCTGTTGGATGGGACGGTTTACACTTCAAAAGTTGAAGGATCCTATCCCCTATATCAGTTTCTATAACATCGATGCCTTTTGAGTTCAATGAATCTACAAGTCCTATCTCTTTCGTGATATTGGACTTCGACTTTACAATAACTTTTTCGCCGCTTACTTCTTGAAAAACTACCCTCAAAGCTTCGTCTTTATCATGCGCAGAAAAAACCCTGATACCATTTTTCTCTAATTTCTGGAGAGCTCTTTTTAAAAGATCTTCATTCCCAACAGAGTATTCCCTTACAGCCTTTAATCTTCTCTTTTTCACTTCAAAATCGTAGGGCATATTTATTTTCTGGCGATCTTTAACGGAGTTAAAGGCTTTGCGAAGGGCGATTATCTCATTGTAGTTCATAGAAGTTTATCAACGCCGAAATACTTTTCGAGTTAACTTAAATTGCATTTTTAGGCTAATTATAAATTTATAATCACTGCATATTCGTCACATTCTGGAAATTTTGGGCAGCGAAGACAATCCCCCCAGATCTTCTGTGGAAGGGAAGTCTTGTCAATATCCCTAAAGCCCATCTTTTTAAAAAATTCAGTTTGGTAGGTCAAGGCAAAAACCTTTTTAATCCCGAGTTCTTTTGCTTCTTTAAGACAACTATTCACTAACTTTTTACCGATTCCTCTTCCCTGATATCTATTGTCAACTGCAAGTGAACGTATCTCTGCGAGATCCTCCCACATTATATGCAAAGCACAAACTCCGTAAATCTCACCATTATCTTCACATACAAAAAAATCTCTAACTGTTTCATAAAGTTCATTAAGTGCTCGGGGAAGCATCTGCTCCTTTCTTGCAAATTCATTTATGAGTTTATGAATTCGTCTCAGATCGGAAATTTTGGCCTTTCTTATTTTCAATATATTCTATTCCTTCAATAATTGCTTTTTTGTTAATGTCTATAATTATCTTTTTTTTATCAGATATAGAACTTTCAATAGCCTCTAAAACAGAATCTATCTTTAGTAAATTTGTTTTAGCAATCAATGCGCCGAGCAAAACCATATTTGCAGATTTTGTACTGCCGATTTTGTTCGCTATCTCGGTAGCTGGTACACCAATAATCTCTATATCTTTGCGCTCCACGCTGTTTCTAATAAGGGATGAATCATACAAGAATAAGCCATCATGTTTAAGTTTCGGGAGGAATTTATCAAAAGATGCATCGCTCATCACAATAAGTATATCAGGATGAGTTATAACAGGAGAGCCAATGAGTTCATTTGAAATAACCACGGTGCAATTTGCAGTTCCTCCTCTTACTTCTGCACCATACGAGGGGAAACATGTTACCTGCTTTTCCTCAAGCATGCCTGCATATGCAATCACTTTTCCCAAAAAAAGTATTCCTTGACCGCCAAACCCGCCGATTATAATCCTATTTTCCAGTTAATTCTCCTTAAATTTGTCTACAAATGTTCCAAGCGGAAAAACTGATATCATTTCTTTCTCGATCCAGTTCAAAGATTCAACAGGAGAAAGTTTCCAATCCACGGGACAAGGAGAAAGCACCTCTACAAAACTAAAGCCTTTTTCTTCTATTTGATATTTGAATGATTTTTCTATCGCTTTTTTTGTAGCGATCACATTTTTATATGAATTCAATGCAGTTCTTGCAATAAAGGCAGCACCTTCAATTGTGGAAAGAAGTTCTGAAACACGCAAAGGATAACCTGCCACTTTTGGACTTCTTCCAAAAGGAGTTGTTGAAGTCTTTTGTCCAATAAGAGTAGTAGGAGCCATTTGTCCACCTGTCATTCCGTATGTAGCATTGTTTATAAAAAATACCGAGATATTTTCCCCCCTATTAGCAGCATGAATGATTTCCGCTGTACCAATAGCTGCAAGATCACCATCACCCTGATAAGAAAAGATTATCCTATCAGGAAGTGCACGCTTAAGTCCTGTTGCTGCCGCAGGGGGTCTGCCATGTGCAACCTCAAGCATATCAAAATTAAAATAATCATATGCAAAAACTGCGCAACCTACAGGAGCTATTCCAATAACCTTCTCTCTAATTCCTAAGGCATCAATACATTCTGCAATAAGACGATGAAGAATGCTATGTCCACATCCAGGACAATACCTAAATGGAACCTCCTTTAGGCTTTCAGGTCTCTTAAAGACTTTTTTCAATTTTCTCCTTTATATCGAAAAGGATTCCCTCGAGTAACCCAAAATCACTTACAATTAATTCTTTGAATTTAAAAAATTCCATGATATTAATTGTAAATACTAATCCGGGTATTATCAAGTCTGCTCTTTCAGGCTCTAACCCTTTTATCTTTTTTCTCTCTTCAAGGGTAAGAGCCGATACTTCTTTATAGATTTTTTGAAGTTGCTCGAAAGGTATTTTATGAAGATGTACCTTTTCTCTCGAATATGTATCTAACCCGAGATCAATCGAAGCAATGGTAGTAAAGGTTCCAGCGGTCCCGATAAACAAATTGTGTCCCCCTAAATAAAAGCCGATCTTATTTCTAATATCTCCTAAAAAGGGCTTAATATTATCTTTAATCTTAAGTATGTCTTCTTTTGAAACGGGATCGGATTTAATAAAATTTTCACTGAGTTTCACAACTCCGATGGGAATACTATCTTTACTTATTACCCTTTCGTTTTTATATAAAATCCATTCGGTGCTTCCACCACCTATATCAACAATAAATAAAGTCTGTTTAAGTAAATTAGGGTCAGAAAAAGATCTAAGAAGCCCTCTCAGTGTAAGATTTGCCTCTTCTTCACCTGATATAACTTCTATTGTAATACCAGTTTCTTTGAAAACCTGGTCTATAAAAAAATTAGCATTAGAAGCCTCTCGCAAGGCACTCGTTGCAACTGCACGAAGATGTTTAACATTTAGTTCTGAAATAATAGAAGAAAATTCCTTTAATGCCATTAAAGAAGCGTGCATATTTTCAGGAGAAAGTTTACTGGTCTGATCAATACCAGAGCCTAACCGCGTTATTCTTCTCAAATAATGAATATCTTTTATTTTATTGTCTTCAAACTTACCTATTAGTAGCCTTAATGTATTAGCTCCAACATCTATAGATGCGAAAAGACACATGACAAAGATATTATAGAATAATATAATAATAAAAAATTAATAAATTAATTTGCCGCGGTAAGGCATCTCTTCTTTGCTATCTTAAATTACCACCTTTTATAGATTTAAGATGGCTTAACTTTAACTGGTGGGAATTTCTAATGAAGTCCTCTTATGTCCAATTATGATTTTTACCAATAGTACATAAATGATTTTTTCGTAACACAGTTATAAGGAAGTAGCAAATCTTTAAGGGGGTATGAAAAAGCCAAATTAGGGGGCATGTCCCTTTCGCTCCCTGGGTGAAATTTTGACCCATTCTAATGTCTCGGTTCGCTCGAATCTTTAAACTCGGCCTCAAAA
>CAYOJI010000059.1:0-12704 GCA_964404225.1 uncultured Nitrospiraceae bacterium | reverse complement strand
TATATCGAGCCGAGAATGAGCGAAAATACTGCATCTGTCAATTACTCATGAATTTATGAATAAAGTGAGATAGAATGTAAATCACTGCCTGTAATAATTTTGAATATTTCCTTATATCTTCTCGCTGTTTTCTCTATGATATCATCAGGCAATGATGGTCCTGGATATGTCTTATCCCAGTCAAGTGTGAGGAGATAATCTCTGACAATCTGTTTGTCGAAACTGTCTTGATTCTTACCTGGGACATAATCCTTTACAGACCAGAAACGAGACGAATCTGGTGTTAGGAGTTCATCTATAAGCATTAAATTTCCGTTATGCAATCCAAATTCAAACTTTGTATCAGCTATTATAATACCTTTTTTCTCGGTGATCTCTCTTGCTTGTGAATATATTTTAAGGCTTATATCTCTTAATTTATTTGCAAGTTCATCCCCTACTATTCTTTTAACATCTTCAAATGTAATATTCATGTCATGGCCATATTCTTCCTTTGTTGTAGGGGTAAATATTGGCTCATCAAGTCTTGATGAATTTACAAGACCTTCTGGTAATTGAATACCACAAATACTCCTGTCTTTTTCATATGCCTTCCACGCGCTTCCTGATAAATAGCCTCTTACGATACATTCAATAGGAAGAGGCTTTGTCTTCTTTACAAGCATGCTTCTCCCTTCAAGAATTTTGGAATATTTTTTTAATTTTTCAGGAAAATCTTTCACATCAACAGCTACGAGATGATTTGGAATTATTTTCTCCATCTGTTTGAACCAATAGATTGATATCTGGGTCAGCACCTTACCTTTACCAGGTATACCGTTTGGCAAAACAACATCAAAGGCTGAAATTCTATCAGTAGCTATTAAAAGAAGATTCTCACCAATGTCATAAATGTCTCTTACTTTTCCACGTTTAACTAAAGGAATATCAGAAATCTCTGTTTCAAAAATTACATCTTCCATTAACAAAATTCCTCCTTATAGGATTCTTTTTTTCTTTTGATATGTGCTAACTATGTTCGCAGCTATTTCTTCAATAGCTTTATTAGAAACATCTACAATATACCATCGAGGATTTTTTTTAAAAAACTCTTTTGACCATTCGATCTCGCCCGCTACCTGAACCGGATCAGCATATTTAGCATTAGACTCAAGCCCAAGCTGTTCTAACCTTGCCTCCCTAAGCTTTACGAGGCTTTCAACATTGATTATAAGGCCAAAGATCTTTCTCTGGTCGACTTGAAATAATTCTTCAGGTGTATCCATATCAGGATGAATAGGAACATTAGCGACCTTCCATCCCTGATTTGCAAGATATGTTGACAAAGGTGTTTTACCAGTTCGCGAGAGACCAACAAGTATTATATCTGCCATCTTTAATCCTTGTGGATGTCTACCATCATCATGTTTGACTGCAAAGTTGATGGCTTCAATACGCCTGAAATAATCTTCATCAAGAATATATTGGCGCCCTGGTATTGCTAATGGTTTTTCTTTTAGGAAAATCGATAATTGAACTATAAAATTTCCTATTACATCTATAGCTTTTACTCCATAATGATCAGCTTCTTGTATTAGATAATCCCTTAAATTCGGTTGGACTATACTAAATGCTATCAGGGCATCATCCTTTACTGCATGTTTTACAATTCGTGAGATGTAATTTTCGTCTTTTACTAAAAAGAAGGTGTTTACTTTTACTCTTTCACGATGGAATTGAGCAAGGGCTGCTCGAGCAATTTTACTAATAGTCTCACCCGTGCCCTCTCCTACTAAATAAATAATCTTCTTTTTTGTTCTACTTTTTTTCATCTTTTCTTCCAAATAAAAAAGTTTGTATTTCCATGCTTGACTAATTTTCCTTCTATGTGATCCGATGTCAAAGGTTTCACAATTAAGTCAGCATGAATTATATTAGCAAGACATTGCATATAAGGAACTAATTCAACAGGTGGTCTAATAGAGTATATAATTTCGACATCTCTATAGAGGGAAAAATTAGGGTCTGTTATATCATCCATCACAACTTTAAGTCCTTTATAATTAAAGTGTTTTATATCAGTAGCAAATATCTCTACCCCTCTTTTGTGCAAAGAGTATGCAATGTCCGGATAATGCCCTATACCAATTTCAACAGCCTTTTTATATAGGCTTGAGATATAATCAACCAGACCCCCTATTCTTCCAATCGTTTCCAAAAAAATACCTCTTCTATTGGTATCTTTGCGATCTTAAATTTAGTTGTAAGTCCTAATGCCTTTTCCATCAAAATCTTTTTTTCTATCATCGCAACGCTTCTTCTTGCAGAGATTACAGTGTCAGGATTAACAGAGATCGAGGTACATCCACAACGTATCATGAATTCAAGATAATCTGGATACACACTTGGTGCTTGTCCACATATAGAAGTAGTTACACCATATTTTCTACAAACAGCCATTGTATAAGCAATTGCTCTCAAAACACCAAGATTGCGTTCATCATATATTTCTTGTACGGATGCATCGTTTCTGTCTACACCAAGAATAAGCATTGTGAGGTCATTAGTGCCAAAACTTACACCATCTATACCTTCCTTACAGAATTCTTCAATCATAAAAACTGCACTGGGAACTTCTACCATTATCCAGAGCTGGAAAGATTTATCATTTCTATGATCTAATCCTTCTTCTTGCATAATCTTTACAGTCTTTCTAAAAATATCTACACTCCTTACGAAAGGCACCATAACCCAAATATTGTTAAACCCCATTATTTCTCGTGCCTTTCTTATAGCCCTTAATTCAAGCCTGAATATATCGTCTTCTTTATTATATCTAAATTCTCCTCTATAACCTATCATTGGATTCGGACCTACATGGTCTCTTTCGTATTTTTCCCCTCCGGGCAATTCAAGAAATTCATCAGGTTTAAAATCAAGAAATCTATAAACAACAGGACGGGGATAGAAAGCTTCTGCGACCTGTCCTACCCCTTCTGAAAATTTTTGAATCATTACTTCTTCACCACCTTCTTCAAGGAGAAGTCGAGGATGCTTCCCTATTCCCAGCATAAGGTGTTCAGCCCTAAGAAGGCCAACTCCGTCTGCATTAGTCTCCTTCGCTACTTTATTGGCAATCTCTGGAATGGAAAGATTTACATATACTTTAGTAGCAGTTATCTCTTGATCATGCCTCTCTAAAATTAGAGACGGTGCCTGCGCCTCTGTTTTTGTCTCAACAGAACCTTTAAATATAAGACCTCTCTGACCATCAACAGTTACGAGATCACCATCTTTTAAAATCTTTGTTGCATTTTCTGTTCCTACAACACATGGAACACCGAGCTCCCTGCTAACTATTGCAGCATGACAGGTCTTACCGCCTAAATTAGTTATAATAGCAGAGGCTATTTTCATGGCTGGAACCCAATCAGGTGTGGTCATTTCTGTAACTAAAATTTCGCCTGGTTTAAACTTTGAAATCTCTTTAACATTAGCAACGACCTTAACCTTACCCGAAACCTGACCCGGGCTTACTCCTATACCCCTAACAAGGATTTCTTTATCCATAACACTCTTTTCCTCTCTTTTTACTTCTTTTTTTAGACCATGTACCGTTTCAGGTCTTGCTTGTAAAATAAAAATATTGCCTTTATCATCTATAGCCCATTCAATATCCTGAGGCATTTTATAATGGTCTTCTATATTTACACCATAACGCGCAAGTTGAATAATCTCTTCGTCACTCAATGCTTGTTGATCTTGCATATTTTTAGGAACATCTATCCAATGTGTACCCCCTTTTTTATCAGATACAATCTGTTTAGTCTTTTTTGCAACATTCTTTTCGAGAATTTTAAAACTCCCTTTCTCTACAATATACTCGTCAGGTGTAACCTTGCCGCTTACAATAGCTTCACCGAGTCCCCATGAAGCATTAATCACGATTTTATCTTTTGCACCACTTACAGGTTCGATTGTAAACATAACACCTGAAACTCGTGAATAAACTAATTCTTGAACCCCAACGCTTATTAATACATTATTATGCGAAAAACCTTTTTCCATTCGATAAACAATAGCCCTTGGTGTAAATAAAGAACTCCAGCATTTTTGCACACTAACTAATAGGTCTTTCTGGGTAACATTCAAAAAAGTATCCTGTTGTCCAGCAAAACTTGTACCTGGCAGGTCTTCAGCAGTAGCCGAAGACCTAACTGCAACATGTAAATTATCATTTTTTCTTTGTCTGCAAAGCGCCCTGTAAAAATCTATTATCTCTTTTTCTATTTCTTCTGGCATTGCAATGCTCTCAATATATTTCCTTATTTTTTTAGATACACTATTAAGTGATTCTATATCTGAAGAATTCATCTTTGAAATTAGGGTCTCTATTTTTTCGTTAGCCCTTGTCTTTTCAAGAAATAACCTATATGCATAAGCAGTAATTGCAAATCCATCAGGGACAGGGACTTTAACCTTGCTTAATAGTTCACCCAGATTAGCACATTTCCCACCGACAATAGGAACATCTTCTTTGTTGATTTCTTTAAACCAGAGGACTATCTTCCCTTCATGCATAGAAATTACCTCCAAAAAATTCTATTAAACTACTGCCTCGCCTCCAATATCTTGTTAGCGACTTCCTCTATCGAACTATTAGTAACATCTATAATCTGCAAACCATTTATTTGATTAAAAATGCGATGGCAATATTCCAATTCCCTTTTTATATGTGTTATATCAAAATAATCTATATCTCCAGCATATTTAAGTCTTTTTTCCCTTATAAATGCAAGCCTCTCTGGAGCTATTGTAAGACCAACCTTGTGGATCTTGAGATTAAAAATTTTTTCTGGAGGCTTTATATTCTCAATGATGGGAACATTTGCTACTTTGAGATTATTATTACATGATAAATAAAGGCTTGTAGGTGTTTTAGATGTCCTCGATACACCAAGTATAAGGATGTCTGCGTAATCTAAGGTATCTATATTCTGACCATCATCATGTCTAAGGGTAAAATCTATTGATTCTGCAAGACGGATGGATTCTTCCCCCACCTTTCTTAAAATTCCAGGGTTAAAAGCAGGTATTAAATTCCACATCCTGCTTATCCTGTCTAAAAGAGGTCCGAGCAGATCTACAGCAAACACATTCATTTTTCGTTTTTCCTTACGTATCCATGCCCTTAATTCCTGTGAAACTATCGAATATATAACAATGCCCTCTACTGCAACTGCCTGTTCTAAGATTGCCTTAACCTGTTCTTTTGTTTTTATGTAAGGGAATTTTTTAAAGATCGGCTCAATCTCTTTGAATTGAACGAGGACAGCACTAATTACCATCTCTGCTGTCATTCCCGTTGCATCAGAGACTATAAAAACATGAATATTTCTTTTTTTCGATTTCATTACATTTCGTTCATTTCTCTAAAAATATTCTTTTTACATTCTTTAAAGTCTTATGCCTGGCCAACTCTCTATCGGATCTGTAGATTTAACTATATTCATTCCTGCCTTTTTAAATCTATCAAAGGCTTCATTTGCTATTTCTGTATAATCGATAACACCTGGGACAACAACTGGTGAAGAGCAATCTTCAAGTAGGTATATCTTTTTTGTTAAATTGCTATCCTTTTTAAGGATTTCTTCTAAGAGATCTGCCACGGTCCAAGCCACGCAATGGCTTTTCGCCTGACCTGCTATAATAACTGTATCAAAACTTAAAAGTCTCTTAAGAAATCTTTCGCTTCTTTCAGCTAATAACTCTCCATCAGGACCTCTTAAGACCTCTGGTCCTAAAACCGAGTAATTCTCTGTAAATGGCTTGTCTCCTTTTAAATGAAATTCTGGTTGACTGAAACGAGCTATGCTATGGAAGAAAATAGCCTCTTCTACCGAAGAGACGAGGGCATGTCCTATACCTCCAAGCATTGCATGGTATGGCCAAATAGTTAGATCGTATTTACTGCTCTTTTTTAATTCCTCTGTGTAATATAAAAGATGTCTTTGCCCTTGTTCTTCTGTAATATTAAAATTCCATGATATCAATGGATTAAATTTCCATGTACCTTTTTTAACATCCTCGCAAGTAATTATTGTAAATGGAAGAGGATGTTGTCCTTTATCATTTATTAAATAAATAGAATGAAAGATCTGCATAACTTGATGAGTATCCATTGTAGGACAGATTTGAGTAATTACACCAATGTTTTTATAAATAAATTCACAAAGTCTTCTATTGTCATCAACTGCTCCTGTCCCAGAGCGTCCCCTGACATATAATTCGAATTCGGGTATACAAAACGTATTTTGAAGATCAATAGTTACAAGACAAATTTTAAATCTATCGTAAAAGGCAGGTTTTATATTATGTTCTCCTGCCCATTTCCTGGCCTCCTCTGCAAGTTCCTGATATCTAACTTTCCATACCTTATCAACCTTGGCGGGATCAAAATGTGGCGGAATAGGTAACTCACCATACAACATGTTTTCCTCCACGTAATGTTAGGAAGTTAATATATCAAAGATTAATCCTTTTTATATTATATCAGCTTTCAACGTTTTTTAATTTATCCCTTAATGCCTTTTCGACTACATCAGGCACCAAATTCTTTACGGATCCACCGAATGATGCAATCTCTTTTACTATAGTTGAAGTTAAAAAACTATACTCTTCGCTTGGCATCATAAATACTGTTTCGATATTTGTATTAAGCCTTCTGTTCATAAGTGCCATCTGAAGTTCATATTCGAAGTCAGAAACCGCCCGAAGTCCTCGAAGGATAGCTATTCCCTTCTTTTCCTTCACATATTCAACAAGAAGGGATGTAAATGCTTCAACTTTTACATTTTTTAATCCCTTAGTTGATGCTTTTATCAGTTCTAATCTTTCCTGAACGCTAAACAAAGGATGCTTTCTCCCGCTTGGTGCAACAGCAATTATAACCTCGTCAAAAATGCAAATTGCTCTTTTTACAAGATCAAGATGCCCATTTGTAAATGGGTCAAAGGTGCCAGGATAAATGGCTATCTTTTTCATATCTTTTTCCTTCTATATAATGTTAGCATCGTATCGCCATATCTATAATTTTTGTAAATTAAAAGTTTATCAAAACTTTCTGGAACTTTCTTTTTAAAAAAATGCTCTACTATTATCACACCATCCTCACTTAAAAGTCCTTTTTCTCCAATTATGGGTAATACCTTCTCTATTTCGTCAGAAAAATAGGGAGGATCTATAAAAAAAATATCGAAGTTAACTTTTTTGTCAGATACTTTTTTAAGGAATTCATCTGCTTTTGATCTAATCACCTTAACTCTATCGTGGTACCCCAAATTACAGGCAGTCCTTTTTATTTCTCTAACGAGTGATTTACTTTGCTCTACAAATATAACCTCTCTGCATCCCCTTGATAGTGCTTCGAACCCAACGGTACCCGTGCCAGCGTACAGATCAACAAAGCTTGCACCTTCTATCTTATCCCTTATAATGTCAAAGATTGCCTCTCTTACCTTAGAAGAAGTAGGCCTTATCTTCTCAATGGTTGATTTACTTTCAAATATCCGCCTTCCCTTTGAAGTTCCACCAGAAATTCTCATTTATCATCAATTTACTCCTTTTTAGGAAAATATCTGCTGTCGAAATAATTAAACATCTCAGATTACTATTTTACCTAATATTGTCTCTCCTGCCTTTACTTTATCACCAACCTTAACCTCGATTTTAGTATAAAGCGGTAGATAAACATCAAGCCTTGATCCAAACTTTATCATCCCATATCTGTCTCCTCGTTTAAGGTAATCTCCAACCTTTGCTTTACATACTACCCTTCTTGCTATGAAGCCTGCCACTTGCCTAACAAGCACCTTCCCGTTTTTATTCTCCAGAATCATTACAACATTTTCATTTTTCAAGGATGATTCATCTTTGTAGGCTGCAATAAATTTACCTTGTGAATACTTAATAACTATTACCTTTCCATCACATGGTGCGCGATTTACATGAACATCAAGAGGAGACATAAAGATGCTTATCTCCTTTGAAGGGGAATTTAAATAAGTCTGCTCATGCGTATCTCTTATAAGAATAACTTTACCATCAGCTGGGGATACAAAAAGCCCTTCTCCATCAGGAATTGTCCTATCAGGATCTCTAAAAAAATATATTCCAAAAAGGGTTATCGTAAAAAAAGAACATAATACAAATAATAAAAAATAAAACAAAAAATTATAGTTCCCTGAATTTAATTTCCATATTAGAAAAATTGAGGTCACAACTGTCAAAAGAAAAGAGCCTATGATAAAAGGATACCCTTCATTCGCAATTTTAAATAAAGTCATTTTATTAGTATTGTTATGCCTTTGTTCTATCTACAAGCTTTCCTTTTTTGAGCCATGGCATCATAGCCCTGAGCCTTGCTCCAACTTCTTCTATCAGATGTTCTTCACCTTTTTTTGTCAAGGCATTAAAAACGGGTTTATTGGCCCTGCATTCAAGTATCCACTCTCTTGCAAATTGGCCTGATTGAATTTCATTGAGTATCTTCTTCATTTCTTTTTTTGTATCCTCATTTATTATTCTTGGGCCCCTTGTGAGGTCACCATATTGAGCAGTATTACTAACCGAGTATCTCATATTTGAAATTCCGCCTTCGTATATTAAATCTACAATTAACTTAACTTCGTGGAGACATTCGAAATAAGCCATTTCAGGAGAATAACCTGCCTCAACAAGTGTTTCAAAACCTGCTATAATGAGTGAAGTTAATCCCCCACAAAGCACTACCTGTTCGCCAAATAAATCTGTTTCAGTCTCTTCCCTGAAAGTTGTTTCTATAATCCCTGCCCTACCCCCACCTATTGCTGAAGCATATGCAAGGGCAAGTTCTTTTGTATTTTTTGACGGATCTTGATGAACTGCAATTAAACAGGGAACACCGCTATCTTTTAAATACTCGGATCTAACAAGATGACCAGGACCCTTTGGTGCAACCATAAATACATTTACATCATCAGGGGGTACGATCTGGCCATAGTGTATATTAAAACCATGAGCAAAACCAAGATATACACCTTTTTTAATATGAGGTGCAACCTCTAATCTGTAAATGTCTGCCATATATTCATCAGGCACTAACATCATTATTATATCTGCTATCTTTGCTGCCTCTGAAGGTATAAACACCTTAAAACCAGCTTTTTCTGCCTTTTCCCATCCCGTACCCTTCCTTACACCGATAATTACATCCAATCCACTTTCCTTTAGATTATTTGCATGCGCATGCCCCTGACTTCCATAACCCATTATTGCGATCTTTTTCCCTTTTAAGATGTTCTTATCAGCATCCTTGTCATAATAAATCTTCACCATCTTTCTTCCTCCTCCAAAATTTTCTTATTTGCTTAACTCAAAAATGCAAATAGAATAATGCAGATGTTGCGAAAGAATTTATTTTTCGATTCTTTAGCTTCTTTTAACTTATGAATATTTTATCCATAACATAATAACAAATAAAAATACTTTAATAAAATCATCGGTTAAATAAATTTGAGCAATGTCTGCATTATTTGGATTAAGGCATCTCTCCAACTTTAATGTTAATAGTTAATTCTTTGCCCTGTCGTATAATTTTCATCTCAACCATCTTTCCAATATCTGTTTGAGCAACTATTTTTGGAAGATCAGATATATCTTTAATAGTTTTTCCATCAAAAGAGATTATTATGTCACCTCTTCTGATACCTGCATAATCAGCAGGTCCGCCTGGCACAACATCAGCAACAAGCGCCCCTTTTGGTTCTTTTAACCCGACCACATAGGCTATCTCAGGTGTCAAACTTTGAATTGATACCCCTATCCACCCTCTGGTCACCCTTCCTTTCTCTTTTAGTTGTGATATAACAGATTTAGCCATATTGCTGGGAATGGCAAAACCAATACCCTGTCCACCTGCTATTATAGCTGTATTAATACCTATGACCTCCCCTTTTAAATTAACAAGCGGTCCGCCACTATTACCAGGGTTAATAGGTGCATCAGTCTGCAAAAAATTATCATAAGGTCCTGCTCCGATAGCCCTTCCACTTGCACTTATTATTCCTTGTGTTACTGTGTGCTCTAACCCAAAGGGATTACCAATAGCAAGAACCCAATCTCCAACCCTTACCTTATCTGAATCACCGAGAGAAAGCGTTGGTAGATTCTTAAAAACAGATGATATCTTTATAAGTGCAAGATCTGTTTTTGAATCCCTCCCTATCACCTTTGCCTTAAATTCTCTCCCGTCAGCTAATTTAACCTTTATTTCATCTGCGCCCTCAACCACATGATTATTTGTAATAATATAACCGTCTTTATCGATTATGAATCCTGAACCAAGGCTTTGCTGTTTTAATTCCCTATCTGGTATATCACCAAAAAATCTATTGAAAAAATCCCCAAAGGGGCTTTCATCTGGACCAAAGAAATGTCTAAAGGGACTCCCCGGAATCCTTACTGTCTTTTCAGTACTTATGTTTACAACTGCAGGTTTTACCTTTTCTGCAAGGTCAGCAAAGGATTGGGGAAAACCAATAACCTCGGTAGCCTGTTTTCCCTTATCCTTACAGCCACCTGTAGCGAGTAATACACCAACGATAAGTGTTGTAAAAACAACCAAAATAAGCTTATATAAAATCTTCTGCTTCATAATTTCATCCTCCTAATTTTTGGCTTAAGATATCTAAAAAGCAACCAGATTACAATTAATATTATAGTTAATAAAACTGCTGCATGTTCAATTCTTGTAATGTCTTTTTTTATGACCTGAAAACTATGACCTCCTGCATAACCTATACCAACCTATAGACCAATTGTGATAAGCGAAGAGATCGCATCAATTATTAGAAACTTAATAAAAGGCATCCTCATAATCCCTGCAACGAGAAATACATGAAAGCCGAGATGTCTTCCAAATAAGATAAACGGAGTTTTTCATTTATTGAATTTATCCTTAAGGACCAAAAGCCTTTCCGGTGAAATTATCCTGTGGAATTTCCTGTGTGTAACAATCATACTTCCGTACTTTCGCCCAACATAAAACATGATGATATCACCAGTCAGCATGCCGATGAAAATGACAATAATCGCGGGATGGGTCTTATAATTTCATGGGAGATTAAAAATCCAGATGCCATAAGCGTTACCCCTTCAGGAAAAGGAAGTCCCATAGTTCCGAGAACAAGTAAAATAAAGATTCCTATGTAGTGAAAATGCTCTGTAATACTTATAACATCAACCATTGTGAATATTACATCTAATTGGTTTTTCAACAAGCTATAGAGACTTTACCACAAATCCGGAGTCGGGGAGTTGGTTATTGTAATTCAGTTTGAGATTATTTGACAAGACTTTTATAGTGCCCTCCTGTAATATTGCTTTATCGTATTTACCATAATGACACCGAACACCAGCCATGCGAACCCCGCGACATATCCTCCGAGGACATCCGTCAACCAGTGGACATTGAGATAGATGCGGCTTATCCCCACGAGAATGATTAAAAGGACCGAAAGGGAAAAAACTATAAACCTCGATACCTCTCCCTTTATCAATTTCCATGTTATATAAATAAGGAAGCCGTATACAATCATGACAGCAAAGGCATGGCCACTCGGAAAGGCATATCCATGGGCCGCCACCATCTGTGGAACAGGTCGCGGCCTGTGGAAAAACAGTTTTAGGACAATGAGAAGCGTTTCTCCTACACCTGCCACGAGAAAAAGGGTAAAAAGCTCCCACCAGTACCGCTTATAAAAGAGATAGAGGGCCATTATGCCGGCAGTTATCACCACAAGATATACACCGCCAAAATTGGTTATATCCACCATAAATCTTGTTATCTGAGGACTGATTACCCCTTCTATTAACCCCTGTATCCTGAAGTCAAAGTAAAACAGCGTCTCCTTATCTATCAAGTCTTCTATAATCTCACCAAAGGAAAAAAAGAGCAAGGACAAGAAGAATGATACTCATTGTGAGATTCAATCCATACCATTCCCCAGCACTGAAACGGCCTTTCATAAAATCCCATGTCTTCGGCATCAGGGAGGATAACTTTCTCCGAACCTATAGCCGGTAAAATATCCAACAGTGTCTCCCATTATCGCACCAAGGGATGCAACCCATATAACATCACCCAATTCAAGCACTCCCCTTGATGCCAGAAGCCCTGCTATAACCACCATGCTTTCGCCCGGCACAAGAAAGCCTAAAAATGCAGATGTCTCAAGAAAGGTCATGAGGAATAAAACATAATATCCCCAGTGGTTTAGGTGAGGAAGAAGAAAATCCATAATTCTATGTTCCACTTACCTTTCTCCTGCAATCTTCGATAATCTCTTTTGGAACTATTTTCAGCGCTATGAGGAGTAGTAGGGGTACAATAATTACGTCATCGAGGTGACCTATTACAGGTATAAAATCTGGAATTATGTCAAAAGGCAGAAGAGTATAACCAACTGCAAGACCAAGTAGAAACTTTACAAGTTTCGGGGTCCTGCTATCTTTTAAAACAAGTTGATATACTTTGAGTTCGCTTTTTAAATTCTTTGCCGCTGATTTCAACTTATTACACATATCTTAATTTTAATCAAAAGTCCGGTTTTTAAAAAGAGAGAATTATTCATCGTTAGCATCACCTTTTCCGTGATAGGTCACGCAGCATATCTAACAAACTTTCT